>CAZCDD010000007.1:0-12189 GCA_964497405.1 uncultured Hydromonas sp.
GATCAAAAAGAGGGGATGGCCGCGTTTATCGAAAAGCGCAAACCTGAATTCAAATAATGATTTGGGCTTGGGTAAAAAGCACGCATCGGCGGATGCGTGCTTTTTTTGTGCCATGATGAGTCGATAATGCTCGAATTGTGTTCATTATGATGTTATTTCTCAACAAAACTATGGTATTTTGAGTCGTCTTTTTTGCAAAATACCGCAGATTGTTCGGTTTTTTGCACGGATGTTTTATTTTATGGGGTTGGATGGGGTTTTGTTCTTGATTATTTCTATAAATAAGTCATAATTTGGTTGATAGTTATGGGGTTGTGCTTCAAAAGCCGGTTTTTGAACTATCCGTAATTATTTTTTTGATAGATTTTATTTAAATGGTCGAGGAAGTTATGTCTAAAATTCATAAGTATTTACCTGTGGTGTCTGCGTTGGCTGTGGTTTTGAGTGCGTGTGGTGGTCAGTCAGCAGGAACAAAGAGCGCGTGCGGTCCGTTGGCGGCGGATGAAATGTGCGTCAAAATTGGCAGCGGTGAGCCTAAATCAGGCGGGGTTGCGCATATTGGTAAAGACAATGAAAACGGCGTACAACTGGCGATCAATGAAATCAATGCCAAAGGTGATTTGGTCATCGGTGGTAAAAAGGTGAAATTGGCCTTGGTGGGCGAAGATGATGCGGCCGATCCGAAACAAGGTACCACCGTGGCCCAAAAGTTGGTGGATGAGAAAGTCGCCGCCGTGGTCGGGCACGCCACTTCGGGCGTGAGTATTCCTGCCAATGCCGTGTACAGCGCGGCAGGCTTGGTACAGGTTTCACCGTCCTCTACCGATCCAACCTATACCTTAAAATCGAATAAAACCCCGAAAGGCTCTGTCAGCTCGTACCGCGTGGTTGCGACCGATGCGCAGCAAGGTCCTGCTTTGGCGAAATACATGTTGACCAAAGGTGTTAAAACCGTAGCAATTATTGATGATTCAACTCAGTACGGTAAAGGTCTGGCAGATCAAGTTGAAAAAACTTTGAAAGACAATGGTGTGACGGTGGTGGCGCGTGAGGCGACTACGGACAAAACTTCGGATTTCAAAGCCTTGTTGACCAAGATCAAGGGGATGAATCCAGACTATGTATTCTGGGGCGGTATGGATGATACCGGTGCGACCTTGTCCAAACAATTGAAGGAATTGGGTCTGAGCAGCAAATTGGCGGGTGCCGATGGCTTGTGTACCGAAAAATTCATGGAGTTGTCGGGCGACGCAGGTAAAGGCGCGATTTGTTCGCAAGCGGGTATGCCTTTGTCTAAAATGAGCAAAGGTGCAGAGTTCAGCGCCAATTATGAAAAAACCTTTGCCGGTCAAAAAGTACAGATTTATGCACCATTTGCTTATGATGCGACCTACGCGATTGTTGCTGCCATGAAAATTGCCAACTCGGTTGAGCCAGAAGCCATCGCTGCGGCCATGCCTAAAGTGGCGATCGAAGGTTTAATCGGTCCAATCGCATTTGACGAAAAAGGGGATATCAAAAACGGTGCGATTTCGATTTTTGAAGTTAAAGACAAATTAGAAATCATCGACATCATCAAATAACCCAACGATAAGACGGCATGAACATCCAGCGATGTCATGCCGTCGTGCTTTAGAGCGCGAACTCATGGCACAATGGGTTCAGTAAAAACAGGTGCAGCAGTGCACACAAGGAGATGCATATGACTATGGTAAAAGCAGCGTTACCCCTCGTTTTGAGTATCGGTTTAGCCGCTTGTGGTGGTGCGGACAAACAAAGTGCGGGCGGTGTTAAATCAGCCTGTGGTTCATTGGCCGCGGACGAAATCTGCGTCAAAATCGGTAGCGGCGAGCCGAAAACCGGTGGTATCGCCCATATCGGTAAGGACAATGAAAACGGCGTTCAGCTGGCGATCAATGACATCAATGCCCAAGGTAATTTGGTGATTGGTGGCAAAAAAGTGAAATTGGTGATGGTTGGTGAGGATGATGCCAGTGACCCGAAACAAGGCACCATCGTTGCGCAAAAGCTGGTGGATGCCAAAGTGGCGGCGGTCGTTGGTCATGACAATTCAGGCGTATCCATCCCCGCCAATGCAATTTACAGTGCGGCTGGCTTGGTACAAGTCTCGCCTGCCTCAACCGATCCAGATTACACTTTAAAAAGCAATCGCACGCCTAAAGGCTCGGTCAGTGCCTACCGCGTGGTTGCAACCGATACCGAGCAAGCCCCCGCATTGGCAAAATACCTGCTCAGTAAAGGCATGAAAAACGTCGCCGTGGTTGATGATGCAACCCAGTACGGTAAGGGTTTGGCCGATCAATTTGAAAAAGCGGTAAAAGCGGCAGGTGTAACGGTATTGACCCGCGAAGCGGTGAGCGACAAAACGGCGGACTTCAAAGCCTTGCTAACCAAAATCAAAAGTCAAAACCCCGATTATATTTTTTGGGGTGGGATGGATGATACCGCAGCGACCTTGGTCAAACAGATGAAAGAGCTGGGCATGAGCAGTAAACTGGCCTCGGCGGACGGTGTGTGCACCGATAAATTCATCGAGCTGTCGGGCGCGGCCGGTAAAGGCGTGATTTGCTCACAGGCGGGCATTCCGCTGTCCAAAATGGCGAAAGGTGCACAATTTAGCGCCAATTATGAAAAGACCTTTACGGGGCAAAAAGTGCAGATTTACGCACCGTTTGCCTACGATGCGACCTATGCGATTATCGAAGCGATGAAAATCGCCAATTCAGTGGAACCAGAAGCGATTGCGGCGGCCATGCCGAAAGTCAATTTCGTCGGTCTGATCGGACCGATTGCGTTTGATGAAAAAGGCGATATTAAAAACGGCGCGATTTCGATTTTTGAGGTCAAAGAGGGGTTGGAAGTGTTGGAGATCATCCAGTAATTGGCTGATGGGCAAAAAAAGCCTCGGTATGCACCGAGGTTTTTTTATGGCTCAATCTGCACACAGTATTATTGCGCTTCATCCGCCGGTGCATGGGGTTTCGGCTTACGCGCGCTGCCGGCAACCATTTTAAATTCAAACAGGCGACAATCGAGCGCACCGTTGAACAGCGGGGTCTTTTTGCTCGCGGACAGACGCATATACTTGGGCGTGTCGCGGTCGCTGGTGAGGATGTAGGCATTCCAACCGGCGTAGTGTGCTTTCAGATGATCCGCCCACTGCTTGAAAAACACAGCGGTTTCATCAGCAGTAGTGACATCAATGCGCTCGCCATACGGCGGGTTGCACAGCATTACGCCACTGGCGGCAGGCGGCATGACGGACAGGGCATTGTTTTGCTCAAAGGCGACAGGGAACGGCAGACCAGCGCGTTGCAGATTGTTGGCAATGTCATTGACCGCGTGCGCGCTGATATCAGAGGCATAGAGCGCTCGCGGCGTTTTATTGATTTTGACGTCGTTTTTGACTTTTTGCCACAGACTTTTATCCAGCCCACGATAGCGCTCAAAGGCAAACGAGCGGTTCATGCCCGGCGGAATGTTCGCGGCCATCAAGCCGGCCTCGATGATGATCGTGCCACTACCACACATCGGGTCGAGCAGTGCTTGGTTTGGCTGCCAGCCAGAGAGCATGACCAGTCCAGCGGCGAGATTTTCACGCAGCGGCGCACGGCCTTTATCCATGCGCCAGCCACGTTTGAACAGAGCTTCGCCGGAGGTGTCCAGATACAGAGTCGCATCAAATTCGGTCAGAAAGGCGTAGATGCGCACGTCGGGGGCGGCGGTATCGACGCTGGGGCGTTTGTCCATCAGGTCGCGGAAATAGTCGCACACCGCATCCTTGATGCGCAGGGTGATGAACTCCAAACTTTTCAGCGGTGATTTGATCGCAGTGACTTCAACTTTGATGGTTTGCTCAGGGCTGAAGTAGCTACTCCACGGCATACGCGAGGCGAGGTTGTAGATATCGTCTTCTGAGCGATAGCCGGCAGCGCCGAGGCGCAGCAGGATGCGCGAGGCAATGCGCGAGTGCAGATTGGCGCGATACATCAGTGCCAAGTCGCCGGCAAATGCGACCCCGCCGTGTGTCGGTTTGATGTACTGGGCGTTCAGTGCGCTCAATTCATTGACCAGCAGGCCTTCCAGCCCGCGAGGGCAAGGGGCGAAAAAGGAGAGTGTGCTCATGTGTTTTTGTCTATGTGTCAGTAAAAAAAGCAACCGGCCTATGGCTCATACGAATGCAATGAGCCGACGGTTGCTGTGCTGGGCTTAAGCGGTCGGATTCAGAATGGCTTGATGACCACCAGTGCGACGATCACCAACATCAGTATCACCGGCGCTTCGTTGAACCAACGATACCACACATGCGAATGCGTATTTTGCTTGGCTTCAAAACGCTTGAGCAGCACACGGCAGTACCAGTGATAGCCGCAGACCACGGCAACGAGGGTGAGCTTGGCATGAATCCACGCGCCAGAGCCCCAAAAGAATGAGAACCACAGCCAAAAGCCGAATACCAGCGCAGGTACGGCGATAATCGTCATAAAACGATACAGACGTTGCGCCATACCCAGCAGTCGGGTGTAGGCGGTTTTATCCGTTTCTGCGGCTAAGTTCACATAAATGCGTGGCAGGTAAAACAGTCCGGCGAACCAAGAGGCGATGAAGACAATGTGTAAGATTTTCAACCAGTTATAAAGCATGGGGGTACTCGAATTTAAAGAATAATATACCCGTATTGTACGGCAGTTTCGCCTTGGGCGGGCGTTCAATTGGTGTCATGGCGTTCTGTGAGTACATTGCTGTCAACCAAAACACGCTTGTGCGTATTAGGGATGCATCCCATCACTTAGGGTGGAGGGATTCACATAATGAATGGAGGATATCAAATGAAACGTACTTTGACTTCAATGGCAATGATTACCGCGATGGGTTTGGCTCTGACGGGGTGTGCCAATATGGATCGACATCAAACCAATACAGCCATTGGCGCGGGTACCGGCGCGGCTATTGGTGGTGTATTGGGTCATGCCATCGGTGGTACAACGGGTAGCACGGTGGGCGGCGCTGTGGTCGGTGGCGCTGTGGGCGCGGCAGTGGGCAGTGGTAACAAATGGTAATGAGATGAGATGATTGCCCAATCATCAAAATAATAAATAAGTAACAGAAGGTTGATTGACCATTTTTAAGTTAGATGGCGGTCAACCTTTTTCATTGATATCCCAAGTGGATGAAAGAATAATTCGTATGACACAACATAGATTCAGCTCTGCCAAACGACCGTTGCTACTGCGCACGACTCTGGTTGCGACTCTGGTATGGAGTTTGACGGCGTGTAGTACGGTACCCAACCGTAACGATCAAACGGCGATAGGGGTAGGGACGGGCGCAGTGATTGGTGGCGCATTGGGCAATGTGATCGGCAAAAATACCGACGGTACGGTCATCGGTGCGGCGCTCGGTGGCTTGATTGGTGGCATCGTTGGGCACAACTACGAGGATAAACAAGCCGAAATCATGGGACAGCCTTCCGTGTCGAATTCGCAAGTGATACGCGATGCCGTGAGTACCAACGGCTTGGATATGGTGAAAATGGCCGATGGCTCCATGCGGGTTCATCTCTCTGGCGATGCGGGATTTAATACCGGCAGTGCGGTGATTCGGGATAACTACTTGAGTACATTGGAGCAACTTTCAGGGGTGATTAATGCCTCTGCCAATAGTCGTGTGGTTATTATCGGTCATACCGACAATGTGGGTTCGGAAATGGCCAATCAGAATTTATCTTTGGCGCGTGCCAGCAGCGTACGCCATTATTTAGAAAGCACCGGCACGGCGGCCAGTCAAATGCAGGTCTATGGTCGTGGCGCGAGCCAGCCGATAGCCAGCAATGAAACGGCGGATGGACGTGCGCGCAACCGTCGAGTGGAAGTATTTATCTATCCGGCCAGTTTGCGGTATTGATCGAGCGCGAGCCAATCGCACGATAGCAAACACCCCGCAATGTCGGGGTGTGAGGCTGTTGATAAAGTTATACGGTAAGTAAAATCTCGTCATTCCCGCGAAAGCGGGAATCCAGACGTAAAACTAACTTATTGTTTTCATTGCTATTATGGATTCCCGCTTTCGCGGGAATGACGTCATCTTTCTTCGAGTTTGTACCTAATTCCGTTATCAAGGGGGCTTGTCCGTAATCTGACACCCCGCAATGTCACAGGGTGTTTTCATTTGGCGGTGACAAAAAACAAAACCCTGCGACATAGTGCAGGGTTTTGTGTACATCATTCCAACTATGATCAGTTGTGTTTCAGACGATAAATGTGTTTGCTTTGTATCGCCTGTTTGTGCAGGATGCGCGCGCGTTCGCGAGTGGTGACATGACCATCGGCGCGGGCTTTGTTTTCCATGCGTTGGATGTGATATTGGCCTTTTTGCAGGCGCGCATATTCCGATGCGGTCAAGGAGCCGTTGTGCACACCTTGGTTAATGCGGTGCTCTTGTCGATGCTGATGAGCATTGATTGAACCGGCGGCGTGTACGGTGTTGGCCATGGCGCTGTTTGCGAACAGAGCGATGGCTGCGCTGAACAGCCCCAGCGTGAGTTTGCTTGGTTTCATATGCTTCTCCCATAAAAGTGAAAACAGTTTAATGCGCATGCGCAACTATCTAATGTTTGGATCAGTAAATGGTTGACCAAATTACTATTGTTTTATCATTTTTATCTTGATCTGCGCATCCAACTATCTGTGCGCTATAGCGTGGGCAATAAAAAAACCTCTGCGTGATGCAGAGGTTTTTTTATGAAGCCGAAACGCTGGTTTAGAATGGAATGTCGTCTTCTAAATCATCCACTGGACGTTTGGCCGGAGCGGGACGTGAGGCAGGAGCCGATGCAGCGGGTGCGCCATAGCCGTCGTCGTAGGCAACGCCACCGCCGCTGCCGCCACTGCGGCTGCCGAGCATTTGCATTTGGTCGGCGATGATTTCGGTGGTGTATTTTTCCACACCGGATTGATCCGTCCATTTGCGCGTGCGCAGACGACCTTCGATGTACACTTGTGAGCCTTTTTTCAGATATTCGCCGGCGATTTCGGCCAAACGGTTGAAAAACACCACTCGGTGCCATTCGGTGATTTCTTTTTGTTCGCCGCTGTGTTTGTCTTTGTAGCGATCCGTGGTGGCGATAGACACGTTGGTGATGGCGTTGTTATCGGGGGTGTAGCGCACTTCAGGGTCGCGTCCCAGATTGCCAACGAGAATGACTTTATTGATTGATGCCATGATGTATCCTTTTTCAAGTGATGTACCTAATATGAGCAAGCCGACATAGCGGATGTCATAGCGTTTATAAAATAGATGTCGTAATGATGCCTTTTGACGACGCAGGCATTGTAGCCGTTTTATGGTCGATTTTGCGGATTTTCAGTAAATTTTATGCAAAATGGGAAGCCGATTGGCCTCCCATAATGCTTGAGAAAAATGAAGCAGTCTATGACTTATCGGCAATATTGCTCCGCTGCTTGGCGTAATACACCATCGTTTTTAGTCGGCAGCCAGTTCCCCGCGTTGTTGTTCGATTGATCGATCAATTGACCCGTGGCAAATGGTTGCGCATAGTATTTGACAGTCGGCATGTCGTATTGCTTTTTCGCGCAATCAATGACATAGCTGGCGCTCAAGGAGCGATGACCGCCTTGGGCGATTTTACTGTAGTTCAGTACGGCAGGGAAATACACGAATGCTTTGCCGTTGCGTTGCTCGGTGCGAACTTTGCGTGGATCGACCAGCAAGTGCCAGTTGTCACCGGTAAACGAGTCGAGTTTGTGCAAGGTATAGTCTGAACGGCCGCTGGCGCGGGTTTGATCCGCAGCGAGGAACTCGGCATAGTTTTCACCGATAAATAGAGCGCGGTTTTCGTCGTTGCCTTTGAGATCGATCACGGAGCTGTTAGCACGCCAAACGGCATTGCCAGAGCTGCGAAATACATCGCCTTTGCGCCCCAGATAGTTTTCGATCAAGTTATAACGCGCATTTTTGCCCGATTCGCTGAGTTTTAACCAAACTTTGATGCCTTCACAGCTGGCGCAAGGAATCGTGCCTGTGTAGTAACCGCTCCAGTCCAAGCTGTCGCGTGCGCCGTGGCTGTCTGGTACGACTGGAGCAGGCGCTTTCGGTGCTGGAATGACCACAATCACCGGTGCTTTGGCTGGTGTGCTGCCATTGCTTTGAGGAGCGTAGGTGGCGCAGGCGCTCAGAGTCGCGGCGGTAAGCAGGGCGAGTGCGAGGGTGGCTTTAGAGTTTGGTTTCATAACGTTTCCTTAAAATGTATTCAAACGACATCCAATTGAGGTACTAACGGTAAACTGGTTTGACCAATTTTTATTATCGCATTCAATTGTGTTGAAACGATGGCATTGGTCAGTGAACTCTTTGATTTTTAACTATTTTTCTGGCTGTCAATAATTTTCATCGAGCTGGTAATCAAGCTTGAAAGGTCGCCCATATTCGCTGGAACCACCAGTGTATTGCTGTTTTTCGCCATGTTTTGGAAGGCGGAGACATATTGCTCAGCGACCTTGAGGTTCACGGCGTTCATGCCACCGTCGGCTTGGGTTGCTTCGCCGATCTGGCGTACCGCAGTGGCGTTCGCATCGGCGATGGCGAGGATGGCGGCGGCTTCACCTTCGGCGCGGTTGATCGCAGCTTGCTTTTCACCTTCGGAGCGGGCGATGGCGGCTTCGCGTTCACCGGTGGCGATGTTGATCTGCTCTTGCTTACGGCCTTCGGACGCAGCGATGAGGGCGCGTTTCTCACGCTCGGCGGTGATTTGCGCTTGCATGGCGCGCAGGATTTCGGCGGGCGGGACGAGGTCTTTGATTTCGTAACGCAGCACTTTCACGCCCCAGTTGGCGGCGGCTTCGTCGAGTGCGCTGACCACTTGGGTATTGATCATCTCGCGTTCTTCAAAGGTGCGATCCAGTTCGAGTTTACCAATCACGCTACGCAAACTGGTTTGCGCCAGTTGGGTGATGGCGAATACGAAGTTGGATGAGCCATACGAGGCTTTCATCGGGTCGGTGACTTGAAAATAAATCACGCCATCGACTTGTAACTGGGTATTGTCCTTGGTGATACACACTTGGCTCGGCACATCCATCGGAATTTCTTTGAGCGAGTGGCGGTAGGCGACCCGATCAACGAACGGCACAATGATGTTCAAGCAGGGGAGCAGCGTGCGGTTGTATTTACCAAACCGTTCCAGCACCCATGCGCTTTGTTGGGGCACGACTTTAACGGCCTGCGTGACAAAGACAATGGCGAGAATCAGGATGATAAGAGGTAAAGAAAATTCCATGGGTGCTGCTCCTTATTGAATTAATGAATGCGTTATAAACGCTCTACCCGAATTTGTGTGCCGTCCAAACGCACGATGCGGTATGAGCCATCGTGCAAGGTTTGCTCATCGGGGTGCTCCAGTTGTACCGCCCATTGCGTGCCGCGATAATGGGTGTGTCCGATACCATCAATCCACTCATGCACGGTGATGATTTGTCCGGCATCCAAATTTTCGGCCAAATTGGGGCGATTGCGTGCGTTCAGTCGATAGCGGTAACGACGGGTGAGTATGGTCAGTATAGCCGCACAAACGAGGAAAAATATGGTTTGAGTCAGGAAATCGGCGCCAGCCAGCAGTGCAAACCACGCGCAGACAGCGGCGATGGCGAGCATCAGTAGATAAAATGTGCCCGAGAGCAGCTCGGCAATCAGCAATATTCCTGCGATGATGAGCCATGTGTAAGCCATAAAGCACTCCTTTGTTTGGGTTCAACAGGCAGTTTCATTATAGCGATTTTTGATGATGCGTTTATGAATGATATTTGGCGTATTTGCGTGCGCGGTTACTTGGGAAAACGTATGAGTACCGATAAACCGCTGTGGCCGTCGTCACGATTGCTAATCGTCAATTGTGCCTGATGAAGCTGGCAAATCCGCTGCACGATGGATAGTCCGATACCGAAGCCATCATGCTTTTGTTCGGCGCGGTAAAAGCGCTCGGTGATGCGTTGCAATTGCTCGGGCGCGATGCCGCTACCGCTGTCGAGGATTTGAATGTGTGCCGTAGGTGAATTGAATACCTGAACCTGAATCACGCCTTGGTCTGAGTCGCCGCTGTCGTTTGTGTCGTTTATGTCATTCGCGAGCGCTTCAGGGCTGTGGGCAATGGCGTTTTCGATGATGTTTTTAAGCAAAATATACATCAGCTCGTGCGTGCTGTTGATCGTTGTATCCGTATCCCCCAGCAGGCGCATCGTGACATTTTTTTTGCGGATGTTGTACAGATCGGCAATCACGGTTTGGGCGCACTGGTATAGATTGATGCTTTCCACTTGGCTCAATCCGGCGTTGGCATCCAGTCGCGCCAGCGTTAATAATTGCTCAATCTGACGGCGGGCGTGCTCGGTCGCATTTTTGATTTTCGGTAGCAGGCTTAAATCCTGTGTTTTGATCGCAGTTTGTGTCAGTGTATCAATCACCGACAGCGGTGTGCGCAATTCGTGCGCGGCATTACCGGTGAAGTGGCGTTCTTTATTCAGTGATTCTTCCAGCGAGTGCATCAGCGCATTGATGGATTGCACCACAGGGGTGATTTCCGTCGGTGCTTTGTCCAATTGGATGGGTTGCAGGTCAATCGGTGAACGCTGTGCGATGGCGTGATTGAGCGCTGCCAGTGGACGCAAGCTGCGGCGAATCAGGGCGTAAAACACCCCCAACAGCAGTAAAAAACTCAGTGCCATCGGTGAGACCAGACGCATCACGATTTCGCGAATTAGATGCTGGGTGAGTAATTGTTCTTGTGCAACCATGATGACGTGTTGGCGTTCGCGGTCAATATGCACATAGGTGCGCCATTGTTTGTCACCGACGGTTTGGTTGGAAAAACCCTGTTCAAATGAGGTCAGCGCAGCTTCCGGCGCGCCCGCCGAGCGAATAATCAGACGAGCAGAGGGGAGATCCCAGATTTGGAACGCCACGGCATAGCCGCTGTAAAACTCTGAGGACACTTTGCTTTTGCCTTCGGCTACCGACGGGGTGATTTTTTTGTGGTCGCCATCGTCGCCTTTGTCCTCATCATCGTCATCGTCTAATTTGAGTGGCTCGGATACATGGTCGTAGCCTTGCACCTGTTGCTCCAGCATATACAGGCTGGAGGCGTATTGCATCAGGTTGGCATCAATCAGCTCGCGCATTTCCTTGCGTATGCCAATGGCCAATTGCGCCGCAGTTAAAATACCAGCGATCAGCAGAGCCGAAAAACTCCAGACCAGCAAGCGGGTGCTGATGGAGCTACTTTTCGGTGCGGTGCGCTCAATGGAGTTATTCAATGCAATACCCGATGCCCACTAAAGTTTTGATGCGTTCTCTGCCCAGTTTTTTGCGTAGATTGGAAATGTGAACCTGTATGCTGTTGCTGGCGATTTCCTCATCCCACGAATACAACTTGGATTCCAGTGCGCTGTTGGTCACAACGCGGCCATTGGCCTCCAATAAAATCTGCAAGACATTGAATTCTTTGCGTGACAGGCTCACCAGCTCATCATTACAGCGCACGGTGCGACCCTCGATGTCCATGCTCAGATCGCCGCGGGTCAAGGTATTGCTCTCGCTGCCGGACAAGCGGCGAATCACTGCACGCAGACGCGCGTCCAGTTCGTCCAGATCAAATGGCTTGACCAAATAATCATCCGCACCCAAATCCAAGCCCGCCACCTTATCGGCGGTGGTGTCGCGCGCGGTGAGCATGATCACAGCCGTGTGGTGGCCGGATTCACGAATTTTTTGCAACAATTGCAGCCCAGTCATTTTCGGCAAATTGATGTCCAGCAGTACCGCGTCGAATGACTCGTTTTGAATTGACAGCAGACCGTGCTCGGCGCTGTGCACCGCATCGATGGTGTGCCCCAACCCTTTCATCCCCAGACAGATGGCTTCAGCCAGAGCCTGATTATCCTCAACCAGTAGTAAACGCATATCGCCTCAATATAGATCCATGCTTCATGATTTTTTCATCATAGCATGAACGGATTAAGGCGAAATGAAGACTTCATCGTGCAGGCGACAGACTGTAAAAGTGGGGCGGATGTGCTTCATAAAAATTTACCTAAGCTTAATTTTGCCTTAATCGCGATTGCCTAAGATGACAGCGTATCACGGATGAAAAATAGGAAA
>CAZCDD010000007.1:12289-19492 GCA_964497405.1 uncultured Hydromonas sp.
GGAAAACCATGAAAGGAAAACCATGAAAGGAAAACCATGAAAGGAAAACCATGAAAGGAAAACCATGAACCGACGTTTACTCATGATTGCAGGGGCGATTTCCGCGTTCAGCTTGGTGCTGCTCGGCGCGGTGTTTGCCAAGGTACAAGATCGCACGAGCAATGGCAACACCGTCGCCGCAGCCACCTCAGATCCGCTGTTGAACTCAGTGAACCGCGCTCCTGAAACGCTTACCCCCGCTGTGGCGCAGCAGAGCGCGCCAGTACAGACTGCAGCGGCAGACGAAGCAACACCACCTGCACTCAACACGCGCATCAGCGGGGCTCAGGCGACACAAATTGCGCAAAAAGCGCAGCCCTCTGCGCGAGTGCAAGGGCAGGCAGAACTGGTGCGCTATGGCGGGCGATTGGCCTACGAAGTACCGTTTGCACAAGGGAAAATCTACGTCCATGCCGATGATGGTCGTATTTTAGGCAATAGCATGGCGCGTGCGGATGCGGCACCTCAGCCACCGCGTGCTTCCGAAGGGCGCGAAGAATGGGGCGATGATGAACACGAATACCGCAAAGAGCGGCATAAAAAGCATCGTGAGCATGAGGATGATGACGATGACGGTGAGGAGCGAGAAAATGCCTGAAAATTCAACCACCAGCGCAGCGCCTAAGGTTCGTCAGGCGAAGCCCAATCAAAGTCATTTGGGGCTAAAAGCATTCATCATCAGCACCTCCGTGCTCGGCACAATGGCTGGCTGGGGTGTATTGGCCGCGACGCAAGGCACCCCATCTGTGCAGGCCAAACCGACGGCATCGACAACAGAACCGGCAGCAAGCCAAGGGGCGGATTCCTTGCGCTGGGTTTTGCCCGACGTCGTGGCGAAAAACGATGTACCGCGCGCGTCCGCATCAAATGCAAAAAATACGCTGCCTGCTGCACCACGGGCTAATCCTGCACCGCCTGCGGTGCGGGATGTGAAGCGAAATGTATCGCCCAATGTGCAGTCGAATATTCAGCCGAATGTGCCCCAAGTGCCTAATGTCTCCAATATCCGCGAAGTGAATGCCTTGCCAGCACCGCCTGTGCAGCCAGCGCGTAGGCCCAAGGCGGTGGTGCGTTCAAGCTCCTCCCGATAAAGCTGGATGCTGCTATTACCTGAACAAGATAGTGCCAAGAGAGATTGCATGGTAGAACAGTATTTACCCCGACAAACATTCAGAGCGATGGGCTGCACCATGACTGTGTTGTTATCTGCACCGGTGGGCGCTCAGTCGGATGCATTGCTGGCACAGGTGCCGATGTGGTTCGCTGCATGGGAGCAAAAATTCAGCCGCTTTCGTGCCGATAGCGAGCTATCACGGGTCAATGCACAGGCGCGCAAATGGGTGACGGTCAGCGCGGAGTTTTTGAGTGTGGTGCAGCGAGCGTGGGCGATGGCCGAGTGTACTCAGGGTTTGATTACACCCTTGGTGGGGCAGGCGGTGATGGATCTGGGTTACGACCGAGATTTCAGTGAAATATGTACGATGCCGCATAGCACATCTGCGCACATATTAGACGGCTGCACGGCTATACCCACTTCGGTCATAACGGACGATCAGCCCGTTCAATGGGATCAGGATGGTTCCCGCATCCGTATTCCGACAGGCTGCCGTTTGGATTTGGGCGGCTTTGTCAAAGGTTGGTGTGCCGATGAGGTGGTGCGCCGTTTGCAACCTTTTGCCCCAGTGTTGATGGATGCGGGCGGTGATATCGCGGTGAGCGGCTTGATGGTAAATGGATATGCGTGGCCAGTGGCGATTGCGCGGCCCTTTTCCGATATTGAGGATTTGGCCGTATTGGGTTTGAGCAGAGGCGGCGTGGCGACTTCGGGGTGTGATTATCGTCGCTGGTGGCACAACGGACACATGCAACACCACATCGTTGATCCGCGTACGGCACAGTCGGCACAGACGGATGTTTTGAGTGTCTCGGTGCTCGCAGAAAGTGCCTTTTTGGCTGAGTCGGTGGCTAAATATCTGCTGATTTTGGGCAGTGAGCAGGCGCGTCAGTGGTGGCAAGGTCGTGCCGATGTGGGTGTTTGTCTGGTGTTGCAGGATGGCGCAACGTTGATGAATGATGTTTTTGAGCGCCATATTTGGCATGAATGATGCGTGCTCATGAATTTTTTTAATAAGAGGTGAACGATGTGGGGTATGAAACAGGTGCAACAATTGCATTCAGTCCATTCGACGATGGCGGTTGAGCGGGCAGATGGCTTTTCGTGGCAGAGTGCTTTGGCGTTGTTTGTTGCGATGAGTTTGGGTGTGGCGGCGGCTTGGTGGTGCGTACCGCAGTTTGCGGATCTGTTGGCGCAGAGTTTGATCGGTGCGCAGGCTAAGGGTTTTTGGTTTTTATCCCGCGCCTCTGGCGTGACGGGGTATCTGTTGTTGTGGTGGTCGGTACTCTTGGGCTTGCTGATGTCTACGCGCTTGAGTCGTAATACGCGATGGGCGCCGCTGGTTCCGGCGCTGATGGCGGTGCATGAGTTTGTGAGTATTGTTTCATGGCTGATTGTCGTATTGCATGGTTTGATTTTGATCGGGGATGCGTATGTGGCGGCGAGTTGGTTCCAACTGTTGGTACCGTTCGCCTTCCCCAGCGCGCAATCGTTGTGGATTGGTTTGGGGCAAATGGGTGTGTATCTGATGGCGGTGGTGTTGTTGAGCTACTATGTGCGCACGAAAATTGGCTTTCAAACATGGCGCTGGCTGCATTTTGCCACCTTTGCGCTGTATGCCATGGTCACGGTGCATGCTTTGCTCGCCGGTAGTGATACGACAGTGCTGTGGCCGATGTATGCGTTGAGTAATGGCTTGGTGTTGTTTTTGACGGTGTATCGCTTGTTGCAGATGCGGCAATTGGTCAACAGTTAAGATAAAAAAACGGTCGGGTTGAGCCGACCGTTTGTTTTTTAGTGCAGGGATGATTGCGCGTACTGCGCGCGTAGCGTTTGCGTGGCGCTGATCAGGTGGCGCAATGCGGGTAATGTTTCCGCCCATGATCGGGTTTTCAGGCCGCAATCTGGATTGACCCAGAGTTGTTCGATGGGAATCACTTGGGTGGCTTTATGCAGCAGCTCGCTGATTTCATCGGTGGATGGAATCCGTGGGCTGTGGATGTCGTACACGCCGGGGCCAATTTGGTTGGGATAAGCGAAGGTGCCGAAATCATCCAGCAGCTCCATGCGCGAGCGCGAGGTTTCGATTGAAATCACGTCCGCGTCCATCTGTGCAATCGCGGGCAGAATGTCGCCAAATTCGGAGTAGCACATATGGGTATGGATCTGGGTGCTGTCGTGTACGCCGTTGCCACACAGGCCAAAGGCGAACACGGCGTTGTCTAAATAGGCTTGCCATTGACTGCGTTTGAGCGGCAGACCTTCGCGCAGAGCAGGCTCGTCAATTTGAATGATGCCGATGCCGGCGGCTTCGAGATCGAGCACTTCGTTGCGCGGTAAATCCTCGCGCACAAAAGACCATTGCAGCATCGTAACCGGACCGGTCAACATGCCTTTGACGGGACGTTGGCTCAGGCTTTGGGCAAATTGGCTCCACGCCACGGTCATGGCTTGTGGGCGGGCGACGTCGCCGTAGATGATCGGTGGTTTGACGCAGCGCGAACCGTAGCTTTGCACCCAGCCATTTTGCGTGAAGGCGTAGCCTTGCAGTTGCTCACCAAAGTATTCCACCATGTCATTGCGCTCGGCTTCGCCGTGTACCAAGACATCCAACCCCAAGCATTCTTGCTCGTGAATCACTTGAGTAATTTCTGCTTTCATCGCCAGTTCGTATTGCTGTTGATCGACATGGCCTTTTTTGAATGCGGCACGCGCCCGACGGATTTCGGCCGTTTGCGGGAATGAGCCGATGGTGGTGGTCGGCAGTAACGGCAGTTGGAAGCGTTGGTTTTGTACAGTGATGCGTTGGGCAAACGGACTGTGGCGTTGGGCATCGGTCGGTGTAATCGCTGATACTGCGCTACGGACATCGGCACGATGAACCTCATCCCATTCGCGATAGCGTTGCCAGTGGGTTTGATTGAGGTTGATGGCGGCTTGCGTGCTCTCGTCGTTCAGAAGCACGGCTTTTTTGAGCACAACGATTTCATCCAGCTTTTGTCGGGCAAAGGCCAAAACGCCATGTAATTCGGGTGCGAGTGCGTCCTCGTTGCTGGCATCAAAGGGGCTGTGCAGTAAGGAGCAGCTGGAGCCGATCCAGAGGTATTCGCCGCGTTCGGCACGCGCGCTGCGCAGGGTGCTCAGTGAGGCTTGCAGATTATTGGCCCAAATGTTTCGGCCATTGACCAAACCGAGTGAGAGTACCTGATGCGCGGGCAGTTGACGCACGAATTCGGCAACTTGCTCGGGCGCACGCACCGCATCGATATGTACGCCGGCGATGCGGCTGTTGGCCAAGGTCGGTAGGTGCTGTGCGACGTTGTCAAAGTAGGTCGCCAGCAAAATTTTCAGTGGTGTGCTCGATAGGGCATCCAGTGCTCGGGGCAATGCCTCAAGCCATTCGCTTGGCAAATCCAGTGCCAAAATAGGCTCGTCGATTTGTACCCAAGACACGCCTTTGGTTTCAATCGCGTGCAAAATATCGATGTACACCGGTAGCAAACGTTCGAGCAAAGCCAATTTGGCTGCACTCGGCTCATCCACGCGGCTATTGAGTTTGGACAGATACAGAAAGCTCAAAGGTCCGAGCAATACCGGTTTGGCCTTACAACCCCACAATAAAGCTTCGTCCAACTGCGCCAATAATGGCTCAGGGTGGGCGCAAAAATGCTGATCGGTGGACAGCTCGGGGACTAAGTAATGGTAATTGGTATCGAACCATTTGGTCATTTCCAAGGCCGGTTGCTCGGCATTGCCGCGTGCCAAGGCAAAATACTGCTCGGTGTCTATCTGTGTGGTCTCAAAGCCGAATCGATCCGGAATCGCGCCCAAGAGTACGGCATGATCCAGCACGTTATCGTATAGGCTAAAGTCGCCCACGCTGACATAGTCCAGCCCGGCGGATTTTTGCGCCAGCCAGTGCTGGCTGCGCAGTTGTTTGGCCACGCGGTGTAGCTCATCGGCAGAGTTTTCGCCTTTCCAGAAACGTTCGCATGCGAATTTCAGCTCGCGTTGTGCGCCGACGCGCGGGTAGCCTAAGATGTGGGCTTTCATATCAATAATCCTCTCAATGTGTTTGATTAATGGGGGTTTTTAGCTCAATCCGTGCGACGCGCGGATTTGTATTTGACACGATACAGAGCTTGCTTGTATTATTCAAACGAAAGAATTTCACAAAAATCATGAATAGGATTCATAATGAGCAGTATTTTGGAATTGCGCCATTTGCGTACTTTTTTGGCCTTGCGTCAGTGTGAGTCGCTCAGCCAAGCGGCCAATCAACTGTGCTTGACCCAATCGGCACTGTCTCATCAGCTCAAACTGCTGGAGGAATACTACGGTCTGAGTTTGCTCGAACGGCGGCTGTCGCCGATGCGTTTGACGCCTGCGGGTGAGTGTCTGGCGGAATTGGCAGCGCAGATTTTGGGCGAGGTGGCGCAGGCTGAACGCAAATTGGCGGTGCTGGCACAAGGGCACGCGGGGCCCTTGCGCATTGCCATTGAGTGCAATACCTGCTTTGAGTGGCTGATTCCGGTGATGGACGCGTTTCGCGCCGATTGGCCACAGGTGGATTTGGATATTGTGTCCGGTTTTCACACCGATCCGGCGGGCTTGGTACTGTCGGGGCGGGCGGATTTGGCGCTGACCGGTGAGCTCGAAACCGAAGCGCAGTTGGTGTACACGCCGATGTTTCGCTATGAAATGCTGGCCGTGATGAGCAATCAACATCCTTTGACGGCGAAAAAACAGCTATCGGCAGAAGATTTTGCCGAACATACCTTGATTACCTACCCGATTGACGACGCCTATCTGGACATCATGAAGGTACTCAAACCGGCAGGGATCACCCCGAAAAAGCGCACCAGCGAATTGACCATCGTGATTTTGCAGTTGGTTGCCAGTGGTCACGGCCTTGCGGTTTTGCCCGAGTGGAGTGTGCAGGCCCATCGTGCCAGTGGCTACATACAGACGCGCCGCATTGGCGGCGGTTTGATGAGCAATCTATATGCAGCCAATACCCGCGAATTGAGTCATCAGCCGTATATGTTGGCCTTTTTAGAGTTGCTCAAACAATCCTGTTTTCAGCGCTTATCGGGCATTCAAAATGTGCTTTGAGCGCTTTGGGTGCACTTGTGGGGCGTATCTCGTGCCGCCTGTCCAAGGCGCTTATGATACGATACGCCTCTGGAATGTTTTGAAGGCGAAAACTGTGTTATGAACCCTTGTGTTATCTCCGATACCCCGCAATTTCACACGCTGGACGAAGCGCGCCGCTGGGCCGACGCACATTATGTCGAGCAAGCTTTGCGCACCGGCGAGCCGATGCTCGATCATGCCGAAGGCATCCGTGAGATTCTCGGTCGTTTGGATGTCAGCGACGATTTGCATATTGCGGCGTATCTGTTTGGTTACTTTTTGATTCACCCCGATGATGCGGCGCATCGCGCGGCTTTGATTGCCGATTGGGGAGCGGAGCAGGCCGGACGGATTGAAAATTTGCACAACATCATGGAGATGGGGGCGAAAACTTGGCACAACGCGAAAGAGTATAAAGAACAAAAAGAGCGTGCCAGCGAGATCAGCAAGTCCGAACGTATGTTGGCCGAGCAAAATATTGCTGAGCAGATTGAGCGCTCGCGCAAAATGCTGCTGGCGATGGCGCATGACATCCGCGTGGTGATTTTGCGTTTGGCTTCGCGCTTACAGACTTTGCGCTACTATGCGGCGAGCAAAACCCCGTGCCCACAACGGGTGGCGGAGGAGTCACTGCTGCTGTATGCGCCGCTGGCGAATCGCTTGGGGATTTGGCAAATCAAATGGGAGCTGGAGGATTTGGGCTTTCGTTTTGCCGAGCCGGAGGTGTATCGCCAGATTGCCAAGTGGCTGGATGAAAAACGCGTTGAGCGCGAAGCATTTGTTGCCCAGTCGATTGAACGCTTGCAAACCGAGCTCAAAGCCTTGAATATCAAGGCGAATATTTCCGGTCGTCCAAAGCATATTTACAGCATTTACAACAAAATGAAGGGTAAATCGCTGCAGTTTGCTGATTT
>CAZCDD010000008.1:0-18822 GCA_964497405.1 uncultured Hydromonas sp.
CTGTGGAAACAAATGTGTATGATGGCATAATTACCTCATCGCCTTCTTTAATATCACATAAAAGGGCAGCCATCTCAGTTGCATGTGTACACGATGTTGTGAGAAGTGCTTTAGCTGTTCCAGTCTTTTTCTCAAGCCATGCATTGCACTTTTTGGTAAACTCTCCATCTCCACAAATTTTTTTATTTTCAACTGCCTTTTTGATATAATCCATTTCCGTTCCAATAAACGGTGGTACGTTAAAATTAATCATAGTATTCTCTCCTAAAAAATAATATAAACTATACAATCATCCTGCCTAAAACATAAAAAACAGGAATAACAACAACCAATGTTCTTAACCAATATATCCATCTTTCCGTTTTTATTGATGGTATATTTAAAAACCCTAATTTAGCTCTGGGATTATTTAACACCAGGATAAATATACTTAAAATCACCACTACCGTGGCAAATATCTGCAATAATATCGTCAACATATCATTTGAAATCCAACATGAAATATCCATTCCTAAACTAAAGTTTTCTTCAACACCACTTGTTCCAAATACAAACTTAAAAACATTTTTGTTTACAACACTTGAAACAAATAAATAAAGACCACTTTGTATTATTAAAATTAGAAACAGCGAAATAGAAATAATTGTTTCCATAATTACATTAATTCGATATTTTTCTTTATCAATAACCATCAATATTGCAATAAATGGGCATACCATAACAACACGATAATACTGAAATGTTGAAAATAGTAACATAGCAAGACACGTTGCAACAATATAATATATCAAATATCTATATTTTTCATCATCATTTTGAGGTGAAGTTAAATATGCCAAAATATATATTATCAATAACATTCCAATAAATAAAGAAATAGAATTATTGTACACCACCGGAAAAGCACCACCGACCATTTCTTTTAAAAGAACAGAAATCGGACTACCTTGTGAAGCTGATTCACTAACCATTGGACAAGCCCTTGTAACAAGCCAATATATTCCTGTTGGAATAATACCTAATACGATTTTATATATAATCCTTAAAACTCTTTTTTCAAGCAATAATATAATTGCAACATATGGAATAAAGAAAAAATATTTTACAGAAATAGCCATACCAGCCAAAAAATAAAACCATTTATTCCTTCCATCCATTAAACAATACACAGCTGCTGTTGCAAATGCACATATAACTATATCATTTTGTCCTCCATAATAAACACCTATATATATAAATAGCGATGAAGCTAATAAAAACATTGCCCATTTAGCACTATTTACATCACCAGTTATTTTTTTCACAATCTTATTCACAAAAAACATTGTAATACATAAACATAAAACAAGAAATAACTTTCCCCATATATACACAAGCGGGTTATGCAGTACTTCAACTCCAAATATTGTTTTAATTATCCCTATAGGAATATTCCATATTGCCCAAATTATTAAACTATATAATGTTCCTGAAACATAATTATTCGGAGCCATATTGGGATTTTCGATAGAATACCTATAAAAATCTAATGGCTTTCCTTTTACTGTAACATCAAACATGTTTAGTGTCCATTTAATCAAATTTTCAGTATCGCCATGTATAAAGAAACACAAAATAATAAAAGAAATAATGCCAACCATTATCCATTCTATTATCAAAGGTTTATCATTATTATATATTTTTTTAATCCCGTTAATTGCTTTTTTTATCATTATTAAATTCCTCATAGGTTTCTTATATTTATAAGCATTGCAATCTCATTTTTCAATTATGCAATGCTTATAATTTAATCAACTTCAAAGATAATATACCATGTCATTAATTCAATGTTATCTATTTACGATAACTCCCTGTGTCATAGAATTTACAACCCCATCCGATGTTCTTGCTTCAACATATATCCAATATGTTCCATTTTTTGGATACCAGTTTGTCCAATTGCTTTTATTCCAATCAGAAACAAGTGACCAATGATTATTTACCACATCATACTGAAGCCATCTAAACTGCACATCGGAATCATTAGATGAATATGTAACACCAACCTGATATAAAGATGATTTATCAATCATCGCAATACCATTTAAATCAATATAATTCTTGCTAAAGTCTGTTGAAACTGCAAAACAAATGGTTTGCTCATCAAATCCACCATCACCATTTGCTGCTTCAACATGAAGCCAATAATTACCCGGCTGAGGTTTCCATGTTGCCCAGTTTCCACCATTCCAATCTGCTATTCGGCTCCACTTCTTTGTATCCAGATTATATGCCTGCCATTTAAATTTCACATTTTTATCATCCGATGAATATGCAGTTCCAACATCAATACCTGTTTTCTTTACAGACCATGTCATACCATTTAGTGTCATTGGTGTTTTTGACTTGTCTGTACCAACATTAAAACAATAAGTATATTGATCTTGTGCACCACCTTGTGTTATTGCTTCTACATGCACCCAATAATTTCCAGGTGTTGGTCTCCATGTAATCCAATTACCACTGTATCTATCAGCCAGAGTGGTCCACTTTTTAGTATCAAGATTATAAACTTGCCACTTAAATAAAACATCACCACCACTGTGATTATATCCAACACCCAAATCTATTGAATGTGGATTAATCTTCCATGTTGCTCCATTTATTTTAACATAGCTTTTTGTATAATCAATATCTGACGAAAATGCCGAATCATAGCTTGCCACCGCACCATTAGGTGCAGTAATTTCCACATGAATATAATAGCTTTTTGCTTCCGGTTTCCAGGTAACAGTAGAATCTGTGGAATCAGAAGCTAAGGTTACCCAGATTTTTTTATCCAAATCATAAGCTTGAACCTTATATTTTGGTTCACCAATATTGGAATCAGCATTAACTGTAATCCTGTCATAATCATTTTCTTGTGAGAAATCTACAGATTTTATACCAAAATAGGTTTTTGATAATCCATAATACTGTGCAATACCCAATGCATCAGCATGCCCCATCTTTTGCAAATTATCCTCATTTCCCATAAATGATGCATCTGACTTATTGGTAACAAATGCATGCTCAATAATTATTCCTGGAAAACCATTAAGTTTAGATCTTCTTATAACCCCATAATAATCCGCTAATGATCCATCCGGATATAGTGTGTTATCTTCAGAATTTCTAATTAATATTCCATGATTATTTAATCCTAACGATGTGAGATTATCCAATATTTTTTGTGACAACCCTGCCCCTTGCGAGCCAATATTACCATTATAATTTGCATTTGGATAAAATATTTTTGCTCCACTTGCTCCACTATTTCTTGATGAATCACAATGGAAACTGACGTAAGCATCTGCACCAACACTTTTTGCATACTCTACCCTTTTAGCGTTATCATCTGTAGACGTTGTTCCGGGATACGGACATGTAGACGTTGTTCGCGTCATATATACCTGAACTCCATAATATGATTCCAATTCCTGTTTACAATACTTTGCTATCTTTAGATTAATATCCTTTTCTGAAATACCATTTGCTGCTGCTCCTGTATGAGTATCATCATGTCCGGGATCTAATACAACAACATACTTTCCATTTGATGACCTTGCAAGATTTGAATAATTTTCAAGATCTGAATAATTTTCAACCTGTATTTCATTTTCATCAAGATAAGCATCCGGCTTATCCTTATCAAATCCCATTTTTTTCATGTCAAACTTTGTAGCGATTTCATTATTATAAATTGACAAATCAATCAATTCATAATCATCTAAACCTGAAGAAACCTCAAATAATAATCCTGATGACGAAATCTTGCATGAATTAATAGAAATATTCTCACCTGTTTTAGTATTTTTGACATTTAATTCAGCTTTTTCCGGAGTATCTCCTGTATATCCAACTACAATTGCCTGGTTATTTTCATCTAGCATATTAGAATCATCAAGTATCACATGAGTTATTCCGAAATCTGACTGTGCAGTTTCTGCAGTTCTTTCTGATTCTGTATTTTCAATTTGTTTCACCTGGTCAACAGCTTCTGCTGTTTCAGATGCTGATACTGTATTGAAACTAAATGATGTTACTATCATAGTCGCAGCCAGCACTATAGTTGCTGTTTTTTTAAATTGCATTTTATTTTGCCTCCTTTTTTAATAACTGAACAACTTTATCATTAACATGTAAAAGTAAATACGAAAATACAGCTATTACAACTATACAACAGGCAAATAACAAATAATTTTGCCCCATAGTTATATTATCTAAATTGAATTTTTCCACCATTCTGTAAATAATAAAATGATGAACTATAAAACATGGGTAACTGTATTTACATATTACCTTGCATATCTTTTGAATTATATCAAACTGAAGTAACTCAGAAACATATGCCAGACAGACAAATGAAGCTATCCCTACGTATGTACACTGCACAACAGAAATAAAATCCGGTTTGACTAATGTATTAATAACAACAATAACAAGGGAAATCAAAGCCATTTTCAAATTTGGCTTTTTTATAAACTTTATAAAATACATTCCAAAAAGGAATTCCGGAAGCTTTACAAACAGGGAAACATCTTTAGCACCTAATACAATTGACAGAATATATAAGACTGCTGTAATAATCGCCAACAATAACGGATATTCATTAACGCCCTTTCTCAATATCGGGAAAATAATATATATAATAATTATATACCCCAAAAACCACTCTCCCACCAGAAAAAAGGTCTGAACTCCCCAATTTGCTATATATCCATCAATTCCTAAAATAGAAAAAATATATCTCCATTTTCCAATGCTTGTATCTATACTTCCAATCCTATAGAAATTAAATAGCATAGCAAAAATATATGCTATCCAAAACATAGGATATATGTTAATAAAGCGTTTTTTCCAAAATTTTAAAACATCCAGCTCATTTTCATATACATACATCAAAGCTGCTCCGGATATTATTAAAAAAAGCGATACTCCCCAGCTTCCAATATAAACATTTCCAACAGTCATCGTCAAAATAGCCTTTTGTGGCATTGGGATAGATGTATTATATATAAATAACGCATTATAATGCGTAAATATAATACTAATAGTTGCAACTGCACGTACAAAGTCCAGATAGAAAATTCTCTCTCTCTTCACAGTTTTTCCTTACACTCCATTCTTTCTTTTAATTCTTTATATTCATCCGCAAGCTTTTGATATTTATTATATAATTCTATCATTTCATTAGAGCATTTCTGCCAATTCAATAAATTATATTGCGCTTCAGATTTATATTTTTCAATAACTCCTGTTCTATCGCGATATTGATTTGACAACACTGACAATAAACCTGACATTTCATCAATTACATCAGAAAATGACAAAAAGGCTTCATTGTATCCACCTTGATTATTTTTTGTCAGACTATCTGCTATCTCGTCAAAATGCATATCAACCTTCTGCTTCATGTTTTTATATACACTTTTTAATTGCTTTTGTTCTCTCTCAAAAGCACATTTAATTCCATCATGAAGCATCGATTCATCTGAAACATACTGCTCTGATAAACCCAATTGATCATATAGATCACGTGTTTTCTTATTGTGCACAAAATCAAAACCTACAACAGGATTGCCATAACAAAATGCAGTAATCGCACCATGGAAACTCACACCAATATATAAATCGCAAAAGGCTAAATATGAAACTATTTCTTCCATGGTTAATTGTTCTGAAGGAAGAATAAAAATCTCATTACTGTCTTTATATAATTTTTTCAAAATATCATAATCGTCATTTGTAACAGCTAAAGGAAGGAGTAAAATCTTATAAGTTTTACTCAGCTCCATAAGTTCCTTCAAAGCACTTTGATATGAATTTTCTCCTATAAATCTATTGCTATGAAATACAACATATTTACCCTTTACCTGTCTTTTTAATTTCCATTTAGGAAACACCTCTTTTATATTAAATGCCGTATCCACAGATACTTTCACATTTGCATTATAATTTATTAATGCATCATATGAAAACTGGTTTCTAACGCTCATAAAAGAAACATTACCTAATACTTTCCCGGCAATATAATTTTGATACCCATCAAACTCAAATGGGCATCCCGGATTATTCCATATCACGGGTATTCCATATTTTCTACCAATAATAGAAGGCACTATCCATGTTTCAAAAATAGGATATTCCACATATTTTTCTTCATGGTTTTTTTGTTTAAAGGAATAAAAATGAATAATCTCCCCACCACCAACCACAATTGCATCAAACTTATTAATCTTGTGGAGCTTTTCCATTTCTCTTATAGAGTATACTTTCTTTGCTATACCAAATCCTTGTGTACTCTCATATGGAGAAAAGAGGAACAATTCAACATCTATTTTTCTTTTTCTTAAACTGTTTTCAAATATTATAGGAAATAAATGATCTCCAAAATTATCAATATCGAAAACACCTGTAAAAGCTATTTTTATCTTTTTCATAGAAGTTCCCTTTTCCCAAAAATCACTTAACTTTATATTTTTTCTTAAAATTCAAATTCTCAACCAGTAACGCATCCATTTTTTCAAGTGTCTCATTGTACAATTGAGTACACTTTTCATTGATTTTTTCTAATTCTTCAACTCTCTCCCCATATCTAGGTGATTGCTCATACCAATTTCTATATTTTTTCAACTCATTATCCAAATTAGTAGCATGAGCAAGAATAGAATCAATATAAACCTTTTTATCCTGAATCTCATTTTTCAATTCCTGAATCATTGTAGATTGTTGTTGAATTTGAATTTGTAAACTATTATTATCAATTTCCTGTGCAACAACACCATTATTGTTTCTCGGTCTGCTACCATACATATAAGTCATAAAGGTATGCTTTTTCTTACAGACACGTGCCACACTTACATAATGTTCTATCGTTGTCAAAACATCAATCCTATTTTTTGTAATTTGTGAATCAAGCCACTCTTCAAACTCTTTTACAGGTGAAATCGACATATAGGTTTCTCTGTCTTCTTTATTTTCAATAGCAATATCTATTTTTTTTAATACATCTTCGGGTATTATAATAACCTTATGATCTATTAATTCTACCGAAAAATTCGCCTGATATTCTGCTGAAAGAATAAACAATATATGCTCCTTTTCACAATTAAGCAATTCTTTCATTTTGTCTCCATAAATAGGATTGCCCATATTATCTACTTCAAAAAAAACATATCCATCCATAATAAAATCCTTCCTGCTTAATTATAATTTGTTTTTTAACTTGTTACAAACTCGTGTTATCTTTTGAAAAACTGTCCTTGACCTGCGACTTATCTTATGATTATCTAAATCACTGATTCTTCTCACTCCATGACCTTCTATCGTCACTTTTGAAACATGATACTTACCACCTAACGAAATTATCACCTGTGGATCCGGAATAACAAATACAATATGATTTCCTAAATCTATTCCATTTGTTGTTACATCTTCTATAGAATATTTTTTCTCAATATCATTTTCACACGTAACTGTTACAACAACATCATTAATTGTTACATTAGCATTTTCACCTGGATCCCAACGAATTTCACGAATAGCATTATCCATTTTTTTAATATCAAATTCATACTCAAACTTATCATTATCTTTTGATTTATTTGATGCATCTACCTTATATTTTTCATTATAAACACCATCATTATTCAAATAAAGGCTGCTATTCTTAAGCCCTGCCTCTAATGCATTGCCACAATTGCCATATCCGAACTCACTGTGAAGTCCATTTATCACGTCTTCAAACTTACCGGCCCCCGGGCCTTCATGAAATACAACATTATTCATTGTCCTAAGCATGTAGTTTAAATTTGTAATCTCTATATCTGCACATTTATCAGATAAAGCCCATGCCGGATAATAACCTTCCTGTTGAACAACATAACTATATATTCTTTCAATTGCATGCAATAATGTTCCATCAATTGCATTTGGTTCAGGTGGAAAATCTTCATATTCCCAGTCTCTGTCAAAAAGTAATTTCATAGCCCTTGGTCTAAACCAAAACATAGTTCCTAAAGGTGCAATAGGTTCTTTCTTTTCATCAATAGGCACTGTAATTCCAAGCTCTTTTGCCAGATTTTTTGTATTTTCAAAATTCATGCCCCATTCTAATCCTAATGTTATATAATAATCACCATGATTAGGTGGTGGTGGCATAAGCATTCCAAGTCTCGGGTTTTCTTCAAATGTTTCTATAGCATTTAATACTACATTTTTTGACCCCAGCATATTCTCAAAACATTTATACGAAAATCCATAACCAATAGTTTCAGGCTTTAGCTGTGTCACCTTCTTATCATGCATAAAACATACATAATCATAATTCATTATAAATTTCTTTGTAGCAACTAAAAGAGCACTAACATCCCTGCCCCTGTTTTGAATAACTATCACCTGAACATTATTATTTAATTGTTTAAATGCCTGTTCAACTATTTCTTTATTTTTTTCACAAGGAACAGTAATATATATATCTGCACTTTCAGGCATCATAGAAGCATAATGAAGACAATACTCCGTTAAATCCTCAAAATAACAATGCATTACAAGAGCAATTTTTCTTGCTTTGATAATTCCGGCATCAATATTCGAAGACTTACTTGAAAGTATATAATTTAATTGCATATTTTTCTTTATATCAGCCTGATTTTCCAACCTTAAAATGTTCTGCCATATCATATCCACATCATAATCTGTATTTTGGTCGATATAATTATAAGCCTCCAGAGCTGACTGTCCAAAAGTATCACTTATAATGTTATCATAACTTTGCATAAATGATCTACGCTTAAAAAACGGACATCTTTTTTTCTCTATCATCTCTCTTGTGGCACATAAAATAGGGTGATTATTATATTCCTCACCCATATCTGCATATACATCCCACTTAAATCCCATTTCAGAAAATCGCTTTGTAAACATTGCCTCATGTTTACCTACTGCATCACGATAATCATTTATCTCTCCCATTTTATTCCAATAATTTTGAAATTGTTTACTCTTAATCATTGAGTTTCTTACCGCAATAAAATGAGATTGGATATGTTCAGGAATATATCCAACCTTTATTGTTCCAAAAGGATCTCCGTTTTCATATTTATGAAATTTTGTCACTCCCCAAAAATCTAAATCTTTTGCATCCATACATTCGAACATTTCATTCAAAGGATACACCGGTCCCATTATAGTAAAGTTCATCATTATCATTTCATCGAACTTTACAAGCTTTTCCCAACCATATTGATCTATTGCTGTTTTGTATGCCCATACATCAAAGCCTTTATTTTCTCTCTCAATGACATTATTTGTAATGGATAGCAGCTTATCTTTAGATTTATTCTCAAGTGTTCCATTAACAACTGCAACTATTTCCGATGCATTTTGCCTCAATGCATTTAACATATATATAATATAGTCATCCACAATGCCATCTTTATCATATATAAAATAAATTATAAGTCTTTTCACATCATTTTTATTTAAAACCATAAATCCTCCATCTCTCTAAAGATGTGTATACAAATCGCAAACAGTATCTACATCATCTTCTATCAGCATTTTTCCTTTATTTATAAGGACAGCCCTGTCACATATTCTTCTAACCTGTTCAGTGCTATGTGATACAAGAAGTAAGGTTGTTCCGCTATTCAGCATATCACCAATTCTCTTTTCACATTTTTTTTGAAACGCAAAATCTCCAACCGCCAATATCTCATCTACAATTAGTATATCAGGAGTATATATAGTAGCTATTGAAAAACCTAATCTGGTAGTCATACCAGATGAAAAATTCTTAACGGGAACATCTACAAAATCCTTCAGCTCCGCGAAATCAATAATCTCATCAAATCTTTCTTTTAACATTTCTTGTGGATATCCCAATATTGCTCCATTCAAAAAAATATTCTCTCTTGCTGTAAGCTCTGGGTCAAATCCAGCTCCAAGTTCAATCATAGGAGCTACCGTACCATTTACTTTGACAGTACCCATTGTCGGAGTCAGAACACCCGCTATAGTTTTAAGCATTGTGCTTTTTCCACAGCCATTCTTTCCAACCAGACCAACTGCTTCACCCTTCTTCACATTAAAACTAATATCTTTTAATGCCCAAAAACTATCCTTTGATATTTCTCTTTTAACCTTTTTAATGAAATATTCCTTAATACTACTAACATTTTCGGAATAAAGGCAAAATTCTAATGATACATTTTTCACTTCGATTGCGTAATCTTCCATAAGTCACCCTATATTTTTAAAATAAACGTATTTTGTTTTTTACTGAATATCAATGCTCCTAGTAAAAGAACAATAACACTAGTCAGTAGGCACCTCAAATTTAATGCTAAAGACGGAACCTGACAGTATAATATAACATCTCTGATCATTTCAACATATGCTGTAAGAGGATTAAGATTTACTATTTTTGCTACCCATTCCGGCAACATTGACACAGGGTAGAAAATAGGTGTCAAATACATCCACGCTACTATAATAACCCCATATAAATGTTGAACATCTCTAAAAGCCGTCACTAAAACACATAAAATCATTCCCATTCCATATGCAAACATCCATGTGTAAATAACCGGAACTATTACCAGTAAAAATGTCCATGAAACCTGAGATCTTGTTATCACAATAACAATAATTAACGCAATAAACGATGTTAAGAGGTTCACAAGACTAGTACATACACTTGACATTGGTAACAGGTATTTGGGAATATAAACTTTTTTTATTAATGCCCCATTCCAAATAATAGAATTCATAGCTGAATTGCTTGCTTCATTATAAAAATTAAAAACTAACTGTCCGCACATCAAATATACCGGAAAATTTTCAATTCCAGCCCTAAATAAGTGCGAAAATACCACAGTCATAACAAGCATCATTCCAAGCGGATTCAAAACAGACCATAATATTCCAAGCACAGAACGTCTATATTTAGTTTTAAAATCTCTTTTTACAAATTGTTGTAATAATGGAAGATATTTCTTAAAATTTTCCAATGATTTGTTCATATTTCTGTTCTCTTTATTTACTCATTATTTTATTTATCTTTGTTGCATCACCCCATACGGCCGGTGAATCATATGGTCTATCAGGAAATGCACCATATTCAAGCTTAATAGAATATCCTTTTTTCTTAATAAAGCCCTCTATTTCTTCACCTAATGCTACCGGCTTACCCGAACAGCAGTTTATTATACCATCAATCTCTTTCTGACAAGCCACGGCTGCAATCTGGTCAGCTAATCTATCAACGGTAATAAAGTCATATTTATTCTTTCCTGTAGTAAACGGAAAAGTTTTTTTGCCTTCTGCATCTGCTTTTGCTATTTTTGAGAATATTGAACTTCCTCTCAAATCATCTCCATAAATATAGTATGCCCTGACCCACTGCCAGCATGCGCCATTAGCATCTGCCAAAAGCTTGGAAATATCTCTGAGGGCATTTTTCGCGATACCATAATATGAGCTAGGATGTGTAGGTGTATTTTCATCTATAGCACCTTCCCAATAACCAACCTCATGCATTGATCCCATTGTAATAATCTGTTTAAGGCCTCCCTCCAGCATATTCTTTATGAACGCATAATGCTTAGGCAGATCGACAATATGTGCCTCTGAATTGTGCACGAACCCATCTCTCCATGCCATGTGAATACACACATCCGGGCAACCACTTTCTTCAAAGATATTCGGATTGTCAAATATTGGTGCAGTTACCTTATTAACCCGCTCATCCATTCCTTCGAATCTTACATCTGCCGCATAAACGTCACAGCCTTTGTTTAATAAAGCCTCAACAACATGCTTTCCAATATATCCATTTGCTCCCGTAACTAATACTTTCATTGTTTTCTCCTTTTATTTACTATCAGTATTCGTAATCGAGTATAAATCTCTGTAAAACATTACAATTATATACTTATATATCTCATTTTGCAACATTTCTGTAACAATCTAATTTATTGATTATATTTTTCTGCCTCAATTTCATCAATTATATCAAAATGTTCATGTGTCTCGCGTATTCTACAGTCACCATACATTAATGTCAAATTCGGGTTATAAAACGGATCGCCCTCATCAAGTTCTTTTTTCCATCTATCCCTGAACCGTGATATTTCACGTTTAAACCGCTCATGCTTTTCAGGTGTTTCCTCCAGCCCCCTGCTTTTTGATTCATAATGATACAATTCTACACCCGGGTGAATTATTACATCATAGCCTGATTTTCTAACCTTTAAACACAAATCAATATCATTAAGCGCCACCTTAAAACCTTCATCAAAACCTTCGACCTGTTCAAATACCGACCTTTTAATCATCAGACAGGCACCGGTAACAGCACTTACATTTTGAACAGCCTGAAGTTTTCCAAAATATCCCACTTCATTTCTATCCGACAAAGTAAGAATATGCCCTGCAAAGCCACCTACTCCGATTACTACACCACAATGCTGTACACTATCATCCGGATACAATAGCTTTGCCCCTACAATTCCTGTCTTTTGTAGCTGACAATATCCAACCATTTTTTCCAGCCATTTTTCCGTAATTACCTCTGTGTCATTATTAAGAAAAAGTATATATTCACCGGTTGCATACTGCACGCCAAAATTATTCACTTTCGAATAATTAAACTCTCCATCAAAATACACTACCCTTACTTTATCTGTCTTTTTTTGAATTTCATTATAATATTGAAAGGTTTCACCTTCAGTGCTATTATTTTCGACAATTATTATCTCATAATTATTGTATGTCGATTTATTTAATATCGAATCTATACATTTATTTAACGTATCTTTTTGATCCTTATTACAAATTATAATAGAAATCTTTGGATTATTTTGAACTACAAAATCAGTTCTAAACATGACAAATATTCCTGTATCCTCTATCTTTGCTTCCAATCCAAGTCTTTTATAATGTTCTTCTACTGCTTTTCTTCCTGCAGCTATAGCATATTTCTTACTTGCCGGATTTCCCGCTGTAGAGCCTTCATGAGCTCTCCAATGATATAAAATTTTAGGCACATGTCCTATATATTCCGTCTGTTCACAGCATCGTAAAATTAAATCCCAGTCCTGTGCACCATCAAACTCCGTTCTAAAACCGCCGACCTTATCAAGTATTGTTTTTCTAACGAGGAAAATATGACAAATATAATTTATACTACGTAAAAAATTTATATTAAAATCAGGTTTAAATCGTGGTGACAAATATTTTGTTCCGTTTTTATTAGTTAAATCCTCATCTGTATATACAATATCCAATTTTCTATTCTTATTGAGTAAACTCACTATTTCAAATAGAGCATCTTTTTCCAGAACATCATCATGATCAGCCAACATAATAAATTCACCTGATGCCATATTCAATGCTGTATTAGTATTTCCTGCAATTCCCAGATTTTTATTCAAACGTTTATATTTTATTCTTGAATCACTCAAATAATGTTCTCTTAAATATTTTTCCACATCATCTGTTTTGCTTCCATCAGCCAGACATAACTCCCATTTCTGATATGATTGTCCGACTATAGAATCCATGATATCTTTTAAAAATTCTCTTTTGGTATTATACAGTGGAATAGTTATACTAATTTCAGGTTCATATTCAAATTTATAATTCGCCTGTTCCAAAATTAATTTATCAGAAACTCTTTGTTCCAAAAACCATTTATTATAATCTGTATCCGGTGATAAATGTTTTAATTTTCTAATAAATCCTTTAACTCCATACTTATTTAAATAATTAACACCTTTTTTCCAATTTTCTTTATTTAATGCTTTGCTAACTATAACCGTTATATTCATTTTTACTCCTAACCAAAAAAATCATCCCCACACAGCCTGTCCCAGCCGTCTCATGGTCCCGGTCTTATACATATCGTTTTCCTTATAAAACCGTTGTCTCACGCGTCTGGATTTACCTTCCAGTGCCGCATACCTTGCTGCCAGGCTATCATCGGGCAGATTATATGTCTTTGCAAATTCTCTCGCCTGAAGCCGTCCCAGCCTCATGCTCTCCTGTATCTGTTTTTTCTGCCAGACACGGCGCACAATATATGAGAGCTTGTTTATCCCAAGTGCTCCCAGGCTGTTGTCTCCATGCTGTCTGTACAGTATGGTAGGCTCATCTATGAATGCTGTTTTTCCAAACTGTGCGGCAACAAGTGCTGCCCACCAGTCATGCATTATTGTGTTGTCTATATCAGTAATGCGAAGCATTATATCTCTTAAAGCCCTGTTTACCATCATTGTACAGCCTGTCACAGAATTCTGCAATATAAACTGATTGATTGTGCGCTTGTGGCAGTCAAGACTCTGGTATTCGCTCATCGTGTCCGCTATTGTATTCAGCTCACTATCTACCACGCATAGCTCCGTGTACACCAGACATGGAAGTCCGGATTTAAGCTCTTTACCATCTGTTTTTTCAATAGCCAGCATCTTATCATAGGTCAGCTCTATCTTCTTTTCCAGCCATACATCGTCCTGATCGCAGGTCATATAGTATGGCGCTTCCACCTGACTAAACAGATAGAAGAAGTTGTACTTTGCTCCACCTGTTGATTTGCCGTCTATCAGATGTATCTTATCAGGGTATTTTTCCACATAGCTTTCTACAGCAGCTATCGTGTTGTCCGTAGAGCCATCATCGTGTATATATAGTTCCCAGTCCTTGCAGGTCTGCGACAGGATAGAGTCTATCTGCTGACATATATATTTTTCTCCATTGTATGTAGCCATGAGAATGGCTATCTTGTCTGTGCTATGCATTATTCCTCTTCCACTTTCTTCCGGCCCTGTTGCCAAGAAACTTTGCTGCGCTGTCAAATATGCAGTGCACTGCTGCCCATATCTTAAACTGCTTTAAGAGCTGTTTTTCTATGAAAAGCACCATCCTGATACCCTCACCTGTGGTACCATCACACTTTATCTCATCCTTGTAGGTCTCCATAAAGACCGCTACGTCAAAGTTGCGCTTGTACTGCTGCTTAAATGTATAGTTGTGTGAGTGATACACCTGCGCTGTGGCACAATAGCCTATCTTGTATCCTGCCCTAAGTGCCCTGGCTGCCATCAGCATATCCTCATTTGTGAGCAGTGGGCTTTCAAAGCCGCCTATGTCTTCAAAGAAATCACGTCTGTAGGCTGAGCATACATCCGAGAAGAAATATGCCTTTATCCCAAGTTTTGGTATATCAGCTTCACTTCTGACAAAGCTCTCCGCAGGATAATTAAATTTTCTCACTAATACCTCGTCAGGCTTTGCATCCTTTCTGGGGAGCTGTCTGGCTGATATCATGACGACATCTTCGTTTTCAAAGCCTCTCAGCATATTTTCCACATAGTGTTCATCCGAAGGCAGTGCATCCTGTGACAGAAACATCACTATATCACCCTTTGACATGGCTACGGCATAGTTTCTTGTGCCACCATGGTCAAACTCACTCCTTTTGACCTTTAGTGTCCTAAAGCCTGCCTGCTCTGCCATACGCACTGTGGCATCCTCGGATTCTGAGTCTATCACTATTATCTCATCGGGCTTACGTGTCTGCCTGCCCAGTATATCTATCAGACCGGGCATATACTCTGCAGCGTTGAGAGTAGGTATTATGAGACTTATTGTTATACTATTTAAATCCAATTTCTTCATCATATTTCTCACATATGTTCTGATTATTGTGCTCCATCCTCCCTGATTACAGAGAAAACGGTTCTGAAAAGTATCTTTATATCCATCCAAAGCGAGCAGTGCTCCACATAGTACATCTCCATCCTCTGGCGCTCTCCGCTCTCATAGGTGGCATTGTTTCTGGCATATGCCTGCCAGTAACCTGTCAGTCCCGGCTTTACGCTCAGAAGCTTTGCGATGTCACTACCGTATATCTCGGTTTCCTTCTCCACGATTGGACGCGGTCCCACTATTGAAAGCTCACCCTTAAGTATGTTTATTAGCTGTGGCAGCTCATCAAGGCTGGTCTTTCGCAGAAAGCCTCCTATTTTGGTGATTCGCGGATCGTTGTCTATCTTGAATTCCTTTACATACTGCTCAAGCTGTTCAGGTGTCAATATCTTTTCCAGATCACCTGCGTTCGTCTTCATGCTCCTGAACTTGTATACAGATATTTTCTTTCCCTTATATCCAATTCTGGTATGTCCATAGAACACGCTACCACCATCACTCAGCTTTACACATATTCCTAAAACTATAAAAACAGGACTCAGAACAATAAGCGCAAGAGCCGATAAAACAATATCAGCCAGCCTTTTAAGCATCTTATAAATTACAAATGACGGTCTCTCTTGTTTTTCTAAAACAACCGACCTATATCGTAATGGTTTTCTCTCATTAAGTATAACATCAAGCATCTTCATCTCATCATGCGCCAATGCATTAGATGAAAACTTTGCCTTTGGAATAGACTTGCAAAACGGACAGATAATTCTAAATACAATCCTTATATCAAGTCCCAAAGTACAGTTTAGTATATACTCTCTGTCAAATTCGCTTTGTTCCTCCTCACTTAGCCTCTCACCATTATCTGCGTATGCCTGCCAAAAACCAAAAACACCTGGTTTTACACTAAGACTCTTTCTATGATAGTCGGAATAATCCAAAAATTCAGGCAATGAAGGAGCCGGATTTCCAACTATACTCATATCTCCCCACAAGACATTCCATGTCGATGGCAAATTTTCCAATTTAGTCTTTTTGAGAATCCATCCAACCGGAGTATATCGAGGATCCACTCCTTTTTTCCCCTCCATAATCCATTTATCACATCTTGACACAGCATCCATATACATTGTTCTGAATTTATGATAATAAAAACGTCGGCCATTCTTACCTACCCGTACAATCGTAATGATAACCGGTCCCAAATCTCCTGTGACGAGTTTTCCTATAAAAGCAAAGATCCATACCGGGATAATAAGTAAACTGCCAAACAGTCCAAAAATCAGGTCAAATCCTTTTTTTGCTAACAGATAACGAAGTCTGTATGTTTTATTCTTCCATGTGACAACAGCATATCTTCCAAGAAAATCTAATCTTCTCTCCCCGATTTTCATCTCATATTCGTTCACATTCAAATATACCGTTTTTCCCATATCATTGACAGCAGTCACAAAAGCTTTTTGATCGAACACATATCCATTAGGTAAATGCACAAATACCGAGTCAATCTCCGCTGTTGCGAGAACCTCCATCAGATTATCCCCATTTGCAACAATTTCAATCTTGTCTATAATCTGGCCGGTTCTATCACAATCAACTATCGCAATATTCGAGATTCTGAAATCCCAGTTTCTCGTAGTCTTTATAATCTTTATTACATTTTCCACCTGATCAGATGTGGTAACCAGCATTATTTTTTCATTAGCTCCGGACCTATGATATTCCTTCGTAACAAGTCTCTTGAATATCTGTCTGACTATAACTGTCGCAATCGGACTAATTATAAAAGTAATAAGCATTTGCACACGAGAGTAATATTCCCCCATCTTTGCAAAATAAATGCATCCGGAGGTCAATACTATGATATAAGCATACATCTTTCCAACAGCATATATTTCCTGAAACAGCTTACGATTGACTATATTGTCGTTTCTGAAAGCCACAAAATATACTACTACGTATACCGCAAACTCCAGCAAAAACAGAGTAAGGTAATGCTCTGTTCTGTTTATCAGACCTGTTCTAAAGAAACCGAATTTAATCCTATTGGCAATCAGATATGAGGTAAACATAACCATCACATCCAAAAACACTTCTATATATCTTACGATACTTTTCTTCGAATTCATATATTCATATCTCCTAATGCTAAATAACGCAACCCGAAATGTATTTTACCATATTTGATATATAATTGCCAAATTTTAAAAAATTATAACAAAAATTTAATAAAAGCTACAGTTTATGTGTCTCCGCTCAACTGTAGCCTTTAAAAACAAAATTAATAATTTTTTTAAAATTTAAATGTATTTTTGAGTGTCTCCCACTTCTGATCCTTATCACTCAGGTTGATTGGTGTGCCATCCTCAAGTGTGTATCCGCTTCCGTCAGCGCTTCCCGGATACTCTCCGACAAGCTGTGGCCACTCGATGCCGATTGCAGGATCATTCCATGCAAGGCCGCTCTCATCTCCAAGGTGCCAGAAATCTGTTACCTTGTAGCAGAACTCTGCTACATCTGAGAGTACTAAAAATCCGTGTGCAAAGCCCTCCGGTATAAGGAACTGCTTCTTGTTCTCTTCTGTGAGCTCTACTCCAAACCACTTGCCATATGTCTTTGAATCGCTTCTTAAGTCTACAGCCACATCAAATACTGAGCCTTTTACTGCACGCACAAGCTTTGCCTGTGGGTATTCCTTCTGGAAATGTAGTCCGCGGAGCACTCCCTTTGTGGAGCATGACTGATTATCCTGTACGAACACTCTGTCAATGCCGGCTTCCTGCATATCCTTTGAATTGTATGTCTCCATAAAGTATCCACGGTTGTCTCCATGCACTGTAGGCTCGATGATGCAAAGTCCTTCGATTCCACCTACATTTTTCTGTACTTTAATCTGTCCCATGATTTCTATGTCCTTTCTTGTATTACGTGAACATCCCAACATCTAACTCAACCTCGCTACTTCGTAGCTTCTGTGCTTCTTAGTTCACTAAAATTCTATCTCCTGCAGATATCTGTGCAGCGCATCCTGCCATGTAGGGAGTGGCTTAAATCCATTCTCCACGAGCTTGCTCTTGTCCAGTCTGCTGTTAAACGGAC
>CAZCDD010000009.1:0-17438 GCA_964497405.1 uncultured Hydromonas sp.
ATTGGATGTGGACGAAGAAGTCGCTGAAATTCTGATCGAAGAAGGCTTCACCAGCTTGGAAGAAGTGGCGTATGTGCCGGTATCTGAAATGTTGGAAATCGACGCGTTTGACGAAGAAATCGTTGAAGAGCTGCGTTCACGCGCACGCGCGGCGATCTTGACCGAGGCGATTGCGCAGGAAGAAAAAGCCAGCACGGTACAAGACTTGTTGCAATTGGAAGGCATGACCACCGCATTGGCAGCGCAATTGGCCGATCACAATATCACCACGCGGGATGAGTTGGCCGATTTGGCGGTGGACGAATTGGTAGAAATGACCTCTTTGTCGCAAAACGACGCCAGCGCCATGATTATGAAAGCGCGTGAACACTGGTTTGAATAAGCAAGACCAATAGAGCAACACAAATGAAGCGATGATGTCCGCATACTGAAACAGAACGGACATCGACAAAAAAGGAAATATCTATGACTGAAATGACCGTGGCCGGATTTGCGCAAGAACTCAAAATGCCGGTTGAAGTGCTGATCGAGCAATTCAACAGTGCGGGCGTAAAGAAAGCATCTGCCAACGACGGCGTCACCGAGGCGGACAAAGCCTTGCTGCTGACCTCGTTACAGCGCGCACATGGTTCAGCGGATGGGGCAAAGAAAAAAATCTCCATCACCAAAAAACAAACCAGCGAAATTCGCCAAGCCGACGCGACGGGCAAAACCCGCACCGTACAAGTTGAAGTGAAGAAAAAACGCACGTTTGTGGCGCGTGATGCGCTGGGTGGCGAAGCCGCACCAGAAGCAGCACCGAGCAAACCTTCTACTCCTGTGATTGACGAAGTCGAAATCGCCAAGCGTGAAGCGGAATTGGCGCGTGCGAAAGAATTATTGGCGCGTCAGGAAGCCGATGCCAAGGCGCGTGCCCAAGCTGAAACAGAAACCTCGACTGAGGAGCCAAGCGTTGAGGAGCCGGTCGTTGTTGCGCCGGCTGAAGCGGCGCCTGTTGAGCCAGTACCTGCCATTGCTGCGGTAGAGAATACTGCAGAGGCAGAGCAAGCTGCCCCTGTCGCGGCAGTCGTTGCGGCTCCAGTGGTTGCTCCTGTTGCCGCACCGGCGACGCCTCGTCCAGCGCCTGAAGCCAAAAAAGTAGAGAACGCCGACAGCAAAGCACAAAAACGTATGGACAAAGCCTTGGAGCAAGCGCGTCAAGATGCGGCGCAAGCACAAGCCGCACTGGAAAAAGCGCGCGCCGAACGTGAGCTACAAAATCAAGAAAATGCCGATCGTGAGCGTCGCCGTCGTGAGGCGCAAGCTGAAGCGGAAAAACTCAACCGCTGGAAAGAAGCACCAGCGAAAAAACTCGTCGCCAAATCCGAAGGCACGCTGCATAAACCAGTGAAACCGGAAGGTGAGGCAAAACCAGCGGTCAAACCCGCGACCCCAACCGAAACGACAACCTCTACCACAGCAGATAAAAAACCTAAAAAAGGCGTTTCCGGTAAGGATCAAAATGATGGCGGCCGCGGTCGCGGTGGCTTGAAAACCCGTGGCGCGGTGGGCGATGATCGTGGCTGGCGTGCCGGTGGCAAATCCAAACATAAATCGCGTCACCATGCCGAGGCCGAGCAAGGCAGCTTCAATGCGCCGACCGAACCGGTGGTGCATGAAGTGCATGTACCAGAAACCATCTCCGTCGCTGATTTGGCACACAAAATGTCGATCAAAGCGTCTGAAGTCATCAAGTGTTTGATGAAAATGGGGCAGATGGTCACCATCAATCAGGTGTTGGATCAAGACACCGCTATGATTGTGGTCGAAGAATTGGGCCACAAAGCCTTTGCAGCCAAATTGGATGATCCAGATGCCTTCTTGGACGAAGCGGAAGAGCACGCAGATGCAGAATTGCTACCGCGTGCGCCAGTGGTGACGGTAATGGGTCACGTGGATCACGGTAAAACCTCTTTGCTCGACGCGATTCGTCGCGCGCGCGTGGCTTCCGGTGAGGCCGGTGGCATTACCCAGCATATTGGTGCCTACCATGTGAAAACTCAGCGCGGCATGATTACCTTCCTCGATACCCCGGGTCACGAAGCGTTTACCGCGATGCGTGCGCGTGGTGCGGCTGCGACCGATATTGTGATTCTGGTGGTGGCGGCGGACGACGGTGTGATGCCGCAAACCAAAGAGGCGATTGCCCATGCGAAAGCTGCCGGTGTGCCGATTGTGGTGGCGGTGAATAAGATTGATAAACCAGAAGCCAATGCTGAACGTGTGAAAACCGAGTTGGTGGCGGAGGAAGTGATTCCTGAGGAATACGGTGGCGATTCGCCGTTTGTCGAAGTCTCTGCGAAAAAAGGCACGGGCATTGACGATTTGCTCGAAAACGTATTGTTGCAAGCCGAAATTCTGGAACTGAAAGCGCCAGTGGATGCACCAGCCAAAGGTTTGGTCATCGAAGCCAAGCTGGATAAAGGTAAGGGTGCGGTCGCGACGATTCTGGTACAAAGCGGTACGCTGAAAAAAGGCGATAACGTTTTGGTGGGCAGTGTGTACGGTCGTGTGCGTGCGATGCTGGACGAAGATGGCAAAGCGATTAACGAAGCCGGTCCTTCGATTCCAGTGGAAATTCAAGGTCTGTCGGACGTACCGGCAGCCGGTGAAGAGTTGCTGGTATTGGCCGATGAACGCAAAGCGCGTGAAATCGCCTTGTTCCGTCAAGGTAAATTCCGCGACGTGAAGCTGGCGAAACAGCAAGCGGCGAAACTGGAAAATATGTTCGAGCAAATGACCGCAGGCGATGTGAAGACATTGACTTTGTTGATCAAAGCCGACGTACAAGGTTCACAAGAGGCGTTGAGCCAATCCTTGCAAAAACTCTCGACCGACGAGGTCAAGGTGCAAGTGGTGCATGCGGGCGTGGGTGGTATTTCCGAATCGGATATCAACTTGGCAAGCGCATCACAAGCGGTGATTATCGGCTTTAACACCCGTGCGGACGCATCGGCGCGTAAATTGGCCGAGCATTTGGGCGTGGATATTCGCTACTACAACGTAATTTACGATGCGGTGGACGAAGTGAAATCAGCGATGACCGGTATGTTGACCCCAGATAAGAAAGAGGAAATCCTCGGTCTGGTCGAAATTCGTCAAGTATTCCGCGCATCGAAGATTGGTACGATTGCCGGCTGTATGGTGCTCGAAGGCATGGTCAAACGCGGCGCGATGGTGCGTGTGTTGCGCAACAACGTGGTGGTACATACCGGCGAGCTGGACTCACTCAAACGCTTCAAAGACGATGTGAAAGAGGTTAAAGAAGGCTTCGAGTGTGGTCTGTCCATCAAAAACTTCACCGATATTGCCGAAGGCGATCAATTGGAAGTATTTGAGGTCAAAGAAGTTGCCCGTACCCTGTAATGGAGTGTGACAGGAAAATGCGGGGTATTGAACACCCCGCTTTTTCTTTTGTTTGGAGAATAAATATGGCAAAAAAAGCCCCTACCGAGCGCACGCGCCGCATTGCCGAGCAGATCAAGAAAGATGTATCCATCCTGATTCAGCGTGAGTTGCGCGATCCGCGCATAGGCATGGTCACGATTCAAGAAGTTCAGCTCACGCCGGATTACGCACACGCCAAACTGTATTTCACGGTGATGGCGGCGGAGCCTGCGGTGGCTGAAAAGGCATTGAACGAATCCGCTGGATTTTTGCACAATGCCTTGTTCAAAATGTTGCGTATTCACACCGTGCCGACCTTGCATTTTAAATACGACAGTACCGAGGCTAAGGCTGCGGATTTGTCGGTGTTAATTATGCAGGCGAATGCCACGCGTGCAGCGGATTTTGATGAAAATGACGAACCCAGCAATATCTAAGAAAAAGCAACGCCGTGCTCTGCACGGCGTACTGCTGCTGAATAAGCCGCGCGGGATTTCCAGCGCGCAGGCATTGGCACGGGCGAAATGGCTGATGAACGCGGAAAAAGCCGGTCATACCGGCACGCTCGATCCGCTGGCCGATGGTTTGCTGCCGTTGTGTTTCGGTCATGCGACCAAGTTGGCGAATGACTTGTTGGACGCGGATAAAACCTATATCGCGGGCATTACACTGGGCAAAAGTACCACCACCGGTGATATGGAAGGCGAAGTGATCTTCTCATCCGATGCGGTGGTGACGCGCGAGCAGTGGGATGCGATCGTACCGCAGTTCATGGGCGAGATTGCACAGATACCGCCAATGTATTCGGCTTTGAAAAAAGACGGCAAACCGCTGTACGAGCTGGCGCGGGCGGGCGTGGAAGTAGAGCGCGAGGCGCGGCAGGTGACGATAGTGTCGCTGGAAACGCTGAGTTTTGACTATCCCAATGTGCGCTTGAAAGTGCGCTGCTCCAAAGGCACGTATATTCGTACACTGGCCGAGGACATGGGCAAGGCGCTGGGCGTGGGGGCGCATTTGAGTTCATTACAGCGTACCGGTGTGGGCGAGCTGGATTTGGCCGACGCCATCACGCTGGAGCAGTTGGACGCGATTGCTGCGGATGAGCGTGTGCAGAAACTATTACCGCTGGATACTTTGTTGCAAAACTGTCCGGTGATCGAGCTGCCTCAGTCTGAGGCTGCTCGTTTTGTGCAAGGACAACGCTTGAAAATCGAGCACGCCGACTGCGAAACGGCGCGCGTGTATTGGAATGACGTGCTGATTGGCTTGGCCGGTGTTGCGCGCCAAACCCTATCGCCGCAGAAAGTTTTGATGCTGCGCTTGCCTGAGTAATCCGATAGGCACAAGGATGAGTGCCGCTTGAAAAATGCCTCGGTCACATAGCGACCGGGGCGTTTTTTTGTTTGCGCTGTTGGGTTTTAACCTGGGTGATGAGGCTGCGTTGGCTGTAAATATCGTAGTATTGCAGCACCTTGCGCACATAGGCTTGGGTTTCTGCATATGGCGGAACCTGTCTGTTGTATTTGTAAACCGCGCCTTCGCCAGCGTTATATGCCGCGATGATGAGGTCAGGGCGGTTTTTAAACATACGGGATAAATCGCGCAGATAGCGCACGCCGACATTGATATTGGCGTGTGGCTTCATCAATTGCTCAGTGCCCACGCCGTAGCGTTCGCCTGTTTCGGGAATGACCTGCATCAGCCCCTGCGCATTGGCGACGGAAACGGCGCTCGGATTGAAGCCTGATTCAGCCGCCATGATGGCTTTGACCAAATTCACATCGACGCCATGCCGACGGGCATTTTGTACGATGGTGCGCTCATAGGCGTTCAAATTGCGGTGATTCAGCAGGCGCGTTTGTGTGCGCGGCGAAGCCTTATCGATGCGATAGCCTGCCATCAAGCTGGGCGGCAGCACCACGTCGATTTTTTGCTTTTTGGCTTGGTTGAGGATGTTCAGCAAGTCTTTGTCCATGCCCCGATTTTTCAGCGGCGGCAGGCTTTGCCAATTGTTTGGTCCGAGCAGGGTGTAGTGCTCATTGAGCGGTGTGAGCGCGTAATGGACTTTTTTGCGCCGATCCACGTAGAAATAAATGCCTTTTGCCGGTGCAGGCTTGATGACAGGTGTCATCGTTTTGTTTGAAACTTGGGGTATGATGAGCGCTGAGGGTACAGCTTCTGCGTCTACGCGAGGGGCTACCATCACGTCTTTATCCATGGAAATGACAGAGGCGGCATCCAATGCGGTTGGCGTGGCGGGTGCAGTCATGCTGCTGCTGTCTTGCGCAAACAAGGCTCCAGCATACAGACTCAGCGTGGCAGAGAAGAGGGCGGATTTAATCACGGTGTTCATAAGCTTCATTCGGTTATAACGGCGGAATTATGTCTTTGAATCGTGTCGGATTCGTGAATTTCAAGAGGAATTTGTTAAATAAATCAAAAGTGTATCTATTTGGCGAATTTTCTGAGCTCGCGCAAATGCTGTAAATCGGCTATAATTAAGGGTTAGCTGAAACATACATTCACACATTTTGAGAGCACATCTATGAAACAACAACGCGCATTGCGCAACGTCGCGATCATTGCCCACGTTGACCACGGTAAAACCACCTTGGTCGATCAATTGTTACGTCAATCGGGTACCTTCCGCGAGAATGAAAAAGTCGATGAACGCGTCATGGACAGCAATGACATCGAGAAAGAGCGTGGTATCACGATTCTGGCGAAAAACTGCGCGGTCGAGTACGGTGGTACGCACATCAACATCGTGGACACCCCAGGTCACGCCGACTTCGGTGGCGAGGTAGAGCGCGTGCTGTCGATGGTGGATGGCGTTTTGCTGCTGGTCGATGCGGTCGAAGGCCCGATGCCGCAAACGCGCTTTGTGACGCGTAAGGCGCTGGCTTTGGGTTTGAAACCCATCGTCGTGATTAACAAAATTGACCGTCCGGGTTCACGTCCGGATTGGGTGATTAACGCCACGTTTGACCTGTTTGACAAACTCGGTGCGACCGATGAACAGTTGGACTTCCCTGTGGTGTATGCCTCGGCGTTGAACGGCTACTCGTCATTGAACGATGCCGACCGCGAAGGTACGATGGATCCGCTGTTTGAAGCGATTTTGAAACACGTTCCGGTGCGCGAAGCCGACCCTGATTTGCCATTGCAAATGCAAGTAACCTCACTGGACTACTCCAGCTACGTCGGTAAAATCGCGATTGGCCGTATTGAGCGTGGCCGTATGAAATCCGGTCAAGAAGTTGCATTCCGCAACGGCCCTGAAGGCGAAATCAACAAAGGCAAAATCAACCAAGTATTGAAATTCAAAGGCTTGGATCGCGTCTTGGTGAATGAAGCCGAAGCGGGCGATATCGTACTGATTAACGGGATTGAAGACCTCGACATCGGTGCGACCGTGTGCGCGCCGGATACCCCAGAGGCATTGCCGATGCTGTCGGTGGACGAACCGACCCTGACCATGAACTTCATGGTAAACACCTCACCACTGGCGGGGCGTGAAGGCAAATTCGTCACCAGCCGTCAGATTCGCGACCGTTTGGACAAAGAACTCAAACACAACGTCGCCTTGCGCGTGCGCGACACCGACGACGACACCGTGTTTGAAGTATCGGGTCGTGGCGAGTTGCACCTGACCATTTTGATTGAAAACATGCGCCGCGAAGGATTCGAGCTCGGCGTATCGCGTCCACGCGTGGTGTTCAAAGACATCGACGGCGTCAAATGCGAACCATACGAAATGCTCACCGTGGATGTGGAAGAGGGCAACCAAGGCGCCATTATGGAAGAGCTCGGCCGTCGCCGTGGCGATCTGCAAGACATGCAGCCGGATGGCAAAGGACGTGTGCGTCTCGAATACCGCATTCCAGCGCGTGGCTTGATCGGTTTCCAAGGTGACTTCATGACTTTGACGCGAGGTACCGGCTTGATGAGCCACGTATTTGACGCGTATGAAGCGGTTGACGTGAAAGCCGAAATGCCGGGTCGTCGCAATGGCGTACTGATTTCACAGGAAGACGGCGCAGCCGTCGCCTACGCGCTGTGGAAACTGCAAGACCGCGGTCGTATGTTCGTCGAGCACAACTCACCGGTGTACGAAGGCATGATCATCGGTATTCACTCGCGTGACAACGATCTGGTGGTCAACCCGATCAAAGGCAAACAGCTCACCAACGTGCGCGCTTCGGGCACGGACGAAGCGGTGCGCCTCGTACCGCCGATTCAAATGTCACTCGAATACGCGGTCGAATTCATCGAAGACGATGAACTGGTTGAAGTCACGCCAAAATCCATCCGTCTGCGCAAACGCTTCCTCAAAGAGCACGAACGCAAACGTGCGTCGCGCGAAGATGCGTAATATTCGAATGTAAAAACGAAGCCGATGGCTTCGTTTTTGCATAATATAATGCCATATCAAATGTCTATAACTCATAACAATAAGGATAAAGTGATGCTGCACATCTCCAGCCAATTCGACTCTGGCGCGATTGAAGTCATCCAAGCCGAAACGCCCGCCAATATTCGCCTCAATCTACGCGCGGACAATGCGTCCGAGTTCAAACAATGGTTTCATTTTCGCGTGTCGGGGGTGAGGCATCAGCCATGCGTGATGCGTATTGAAAACTGCGCGCAGAGTGCATACCCCGATGGTTGGTCGGGTTATCAGGCGGTAGCGAGCTATGACCGCGCGTATTGGTTCCGCATCGATTCGGAATACGATGGGCAGACCCTGACCCTGCGTCATACGCCGCAGCACGATGTGCTGTGGGTGGCGTATTTTGAGCCGTACAGTTGGGAGCAGCATCAGGCATTGATTGGTCGTGCGCTGACGTATTCGGATGCGGTTTCGGTCGAATGTCTGGGGCTTACGCCGGATGGTCATACTTTGGATTGCGTGCGTGTCGGTGAACCGGCGCAAGGCAAAAAGAATATTTGGATTACCGCACGTCAGCATCCCGGTGAGAGTATGGCTGAGTGGTTTGTCGAAGGGGTTTTGGATGCCTTGACCGATACTCAGCATGGGGTGAGTCGTGAGTTGCTCAAACAGTTTGTTTTTTACATCGTGCCGAATATGAATCCCGACGGTAGTGTGCGCGGTAATCTGCGTACCAATGCGAAAGGTGCGAATTTGAATCGCGTGTGGCTCACGCCAACGTTGGAGCTGAGTCCTGAGGTTTATTGGGTGCGAGAAAAAATGCTGCAAATTGGGGTGGATGCCTTTTTCGATATTCACGGCGATGAGGCCATCCCGCATGTGTTTGTGGCAGGCTGTGAGCACAATGTGCGCTTTTCGCAGCGTCAGGCTCAGTTGCAGGGGCGTTTACATCGGCTTGGGTACGCATCACGCCGGATTTTCAGACGGTGCATGGTTATACCAGTAAAACCTTTGGCGATGAAAATTTATTGAAATTGGCGACCAATTGGGTCGGCGATCATTTTGATTGTCTGGCCTTTACCATCGAAATGCCGTTTAAAGACACGGCGGATACGCCAGTGCCAAGCGTCGGCTGGAATGGTGCGCGCTCCGCGCAACTGGGGCAGAGCTTTTTGACCGCGATTTATCAGGTGCGTGATGTGCTGTGATATCGTCTTGGGCTTAGCACAACGCTGATTCAACACAAAGGGCGCACGAGGCGCCCTTTGTGTTATCTGCTTGAGCTGATTATTTATCCAAGCCAGCCAAACAGGTGTATTTGATGACGAGGTAGTCTTCGATACCGTATTTCGAGCCTTCGCGTCCGAGGCCGGATTGCTTGACGCCACCGAACGGTGCGATTTCGTTGGAAATCAAACCGGAGTTCACGCCAACCATGCCGTATTCGAGCGCTTCGGATACGCGGAAGATGCGACCGATGTCGCGGCTGTAAAAATACGAGGCCAAACCAAACTCGGTGTCATTGGCGTAGCCGATGACTTCCTCTTCGGTTTCGAATTTGAACAAGGGCGCCACTGGACCAAAGGTTTCCTCTTTTGCTACCGCCATATTCTGCGTGACGTTGGTGAGGATGGTGGGTTCAAAGAACGAGTGACCGAGGTGGTGGCGTTTACCGCCCATCTTGATGCTTGCGCCTTTGGCGACGGCATCGGCGATGTGCTCTTCAACCTTCTCCACCGCTTTCTCATCAATCATCGGGCCGGTGGTGACGCCTGAGTCCACACCGTTACCGACGTGCAGTTGACCCACCGCATCGGCGAGCTTTTGCGCGAAAGCATCGTAAACGCCGCTTTGCACATACAGACGATTCGCACAAACACAGGTTTGACCCGCGTTGCGGTATTTGGAGGCAATCGCGCCTTCGACCGCTGCATCCAGATCCGCATCGTCAAACACGATGAACGGTGCATTGCCTCCCAACTCCATCGAGACTTTCTTCACCGTTGGCGCGCATTGCTCGATCAGCTTGCGACCGACTTCGGTTGAACCAGTGAACGAGAGTTTGCGCACGGTCGGGTTGCTGGTGAATTCTGCACCGAGCAGGGTGGAGCGACCGGTGATGACTTGGAACACGCCCGCCGGTACGCCCGCACGATGAGCCAATTCAGCCAAGGCGAGCGCAGAGAACGGGGTCAAATCCGCCGGACGCACGATCATGGGGCAACCGGCCGCCAAGGCGGGGCCGACTTTACGCGTAATCATGGCCGATGGGAAGTTCCATGGGGTGATTGCAACGGAAACGCCAATCGGTTCCTTGGTCACCATGATGCGCTTATCTGCCGCGTGGGTGGGGATGGTGTCGCCATAGACACGTTTGCCTTCTTCGGCGAACCATTCGAGGAAGCTGGCGGCGTACATGATTTCGCCTTTGGCTTCGGCCAGCGGCTTACCTTGTTCACTGGTCAGAATCAACGCCAAATCATCGGCGTTGGCGACCATTAGGTCAAACCATTTGCGCAGAATGCTGGCACGTTCTTTCGCAGTCTTCTTGCGCCACGCCGGCCATGCGGCATTGGCATCGGCAATTGCTTGGGCGGCTTCGGCTTGACCGAGTTTGGGGACATGACCGATGACGGCGCCCGTGGCCGGATTGGTGACCTCGGTGGTGTCTGTACCGGATACCCATTCGCCGTTGAGGTAGCATTCCTGCTTGAATAATGAAGAATCTTTGAGTGCTAACATGGTATTCCTTTATCTCGTGGTTTATTGTGCCGCTTCGAGCAGGGCGTCTTTCAAAATCGCCAAACCTTCGTCAAACACCGCATCCGGCGTGGTCAGCGGGTAGAGGAAGCGAATCACGTTGGCATAGGTACCGCAGGAGAGCAACAGCAAACCGCGTTTCAATGCAGCCAAGCGCACTTTCTGCGTGAATTCAGGGCTGGGCTTGCCTGTCGCTGGATCAATGAACTCCACCGCATTCATCGCACCCGGACCACGCACATCGGAGATCTGCGGCAATTGCGGACGCAACGCAGTCAAGAAGGCTTTGAGTTTATCGCCCATTTGATTGGCGCGTTCGCACAAATTCTCTGATTCGATGATGTCCATCACCGCGTGTGCGGAGGCAATCGCCAGCGCGTTACCAGCATAGGTGCCGCCCAAACCGCCCGGTGCGGGCGCATCCATGATTTCCGCGCGACCGCAAACGCCAGACAGTGGCATACCGCCCGCCAGACTCTTGGCAAACGTCACCAAATCCGGTTCCACGTCGTAATGCTCCATGGCAAACAGTTTACCGGTACGACCAAAGCCCGTTTGCACTTCATCGGCGATCAGCAAGATGCCGTGCTCGTCACAGATCTTGCGCAAACCGCGCATGAATTCAGCAGGTGCGGCGTAGAAGCCGCCTTCGCCTTGAACGGGTTCGAGGATGATGGCCGCGACACGCGCTGGGTCGATTTCGGATTTAAAGATATGAGCGATGGCGTCCAATGAGTCCTGCGCGCTCACGCCGTGCAGTTCGACTGGATATGGCGCATGGAATACTTCGGCAGGGAAGGGGCCAAAGCCGGTTTTATACGGAACGACTTTACCGGTCAAAGCCAAACCCATCATGGTGCGACCGTGGAAGCCGCCACTGAACGCGATGATACCCGAACGACCGGTATAGGATCGAGCGATTTTGATGGAGTTTTCAACAGCTTCGGCGCCGGTGGTGAAGAAGGTGGCTTTGGTCGCCGCCTTGATGGGGACTGCGGCGTTCACGCGTTCAGCCAATCGTACATAGGATTCGTACGGTACCACTTGATAGCAGGTGTGGGTGAAGTGATTGAGCTGCTCGGCAATCGCGGCGATTTGTTTCGGATGGCGATGGCCGGTGTTGACCACGGCAATGCCGCCGCCAAAGTCAATATAGCGTTTGCCTTCGATGTCCCAGATTTCGGCATTCTCGGCGCGTGCGGCGTAAAATTCACACATCACACCCACCCCACGTGGGGTGGCAGCATTCTTACGGGCGATTAATTCGGCGTTGTTCATGGTGTTCCTTTCTTCTTAATGGTTTTTTATGCAGGTTGAGCAAAAATCTACCCGCCGAATGAATGACTCATTCAGCTTGTCAAGATGAATTATGCACAGAAATAGTACGAATTTGAGGAGGATTTTGATAGTTTCTGGTGACTTATGCTGAAAATGGTGCTATTTTCTGTACTCATCAGATGGGCTGGGGATTTCAACCAAAATGCCATCCATTAAACCATATAATTTTCTGATATAATAGAAAATTAATTTTATGAATTCTATTGTGTTTATGCCTTTTTGTTTTTTTGATTCGAAGTGAATAAATCTATTGTTTTTTCTCGCCGTCCATTTCGCTCCAGCGGTTTTACCTTGCTGGAGTTGCTTTTGGTCGTCGCAATGCTTGCGATTTTGGCTTCCGTCGCCATACCGAGTTATCAGCAGATTATGAGCAAAAAAGCAGTGGAGCGAGCGACACTTCAATTGCGCGATCACATGGAGTTGGCGCGAGTCTATGCGCAAACCCACCAGACGCAGGTCGTGGTGTGTCCTGTGGCTGAGAATCAGTTAAATCAAGATGCGCATGAACCGGCGTGTATGGGGTTGGTGACGAATTGGCCCGCATGGGTGGTGAAAACTCAGGATGGACAGGTTTTGGTGAGTAGCCTTTATTTGCCTCAAGGGGTGACCATCGACTCCGGAGGGCGGGATAAGTTTGTGTTCAATGAGCGCGGCGGTGCGAATGGAGACAATGGTACAGTCAACATCAGAGGTTTGAATCATTCTGCTCAAACCATTACGATTGCCAGTGATGGGCGGATTCAGTTGGATGCTACAGCCGCGCGAAGCGGCGTTACAACAACGAATTCATCCTCTTCGGCAGCCGCTTCTCACCCTTTGAATTGATGAATATGCGGATAGATTTTTTCTCTGTGTCTGTACCCAAAAAGGCGATTTCTCAGCAAAACGGTTTTAGTCTGTTTGAGGTGCTGATTGCCTCCTTGATTTTAGCGGTGGCGGTAGCAGCGGTGATGCGTTTGCATACACTGAATTTGCGCGAGACAGCAGGCAATGATGAGTTGCAACGGGCGTATTGGCTCTTATCCAATGCCCAGCAACGTTACGTCCTGCATCAGGCGCTGACCAACGCGGATATAGCAGCCTTAAACGCTCAGGCTCAAACGGCGGGATTACGTTCCGCCCAAATCATCAATAGTAATAACACTATTGGCGTGAGTTGGCAGGCATGGGACGACGCCAATGTGGTTCATCGCGGTGGCTGTACTACCATTGAAGGTGGTTTCAGCTGCATTCAGGTGGGGGTGCAATGAGTCAACCAATCATCCCTCACCGACAATCTGGCTTTACATTGATTGAGCTGCTGATCGCTTTGGCCTTAACGCTGGTGATCGTGGTCGCGGTTCAGCGCTATGTGGCGGGCGTGAGTGCCGATCAAACTCATTTGACCAACCAGCAGGATCAAACCGCGCAAACTTTTATTGTATTGAGTAATATTCAGCGCGATGTAGCGCGCGCTGGCTTTACGCCGCTAGCGGCGAATCCAAATGCAGCGATACGAGCTCCGATTGAAATTAAACCTTGTGCCATCAATGCCTGTAAAGGAGATGAGTTGACTATTCGCTACTGGCAATATTCAACCGGTGCTGTACATGATTGCGTCGGTCATGAGGTGGCTAAAACCGATAACTGGGCATTGGTAGAAAATACTTACCGCGTGCGCACCTCATCGGAACTGGCATGCAGTGGCAACGGCGGAAAGGACAACGATACTTTTGCATTATTGGGTAATGTACATAGTCTGTCATGGAGGCTTGATGCTGATAGCGCATCAGGGCGATTGCTGCATATTTGTCTGACCACGAAAATGGATCAGGCCGATCAAGTCGCAGGCGGCATGCAGCCGAAAAGTTGCGATAATAATATGAAGTTAAGTATCGGTAAGGCCTATCGAACCACGGAGTTGGATGTGCTGGTGCGGCCGCAGGCAATCAGTTTGGGGGCGGGTATGGAGGTACCTCAATAATGCATCGAACGTCCTCCTATGCTTTAAGTCGATGGTCTGCTCTCGCGCGCGCTCAAAGAGGCGTGGCGTTGTTGACCGTTTTGATTTTACTGATGGTTTTGGCCTCTGCTTCGGTGGTACTGATGCAGTCTCAGCGCTGGGCAGTGCGGCAGGCGGCGGAACGTTTGGATGTATTAGACCTTTATTCAGCATCGACGCGAGCACACGATCAATGTGTGCAATGGATGCGCGAAGGCGTTGAGGGGGTGACGGGCAGTACGATTCAAGGCTATATCGGACAGCAGGCATTTCTCAGTGAGAACGATGCGCGTTGGAATCATCACCCCAATGGCTGTATCTATGAGTGGTATCAAATTCCGAGTGGCAACGATGCGCCGTGGACCCCTCAAGTGCGCGTGACCTCGCGGGCGCAGGAGAGCGGACGTATGGTTTTGGAGGTCAGTGAATGGCGTTATCCGGTCTGTACGACGGAGGTCTGTCAGGGACGAGCGGTTCAGCTACTGAATGACCAATTTATTTTACAAAAAAGCTTGAATACCCAATATGGTTCAGGCACAATCGCAACAGGAAGAAGACCGATATAAATAGATATACATAAGCCCCATATGATAGATAATAATTTAAACAGCAAACAATTGCACAGTCCAACGGTGCAAAGCGGTTTTACTTTGCTGGAATTATTATTGGTGATTGCGCTGGTTGCTATGTTGGCTTCGATTTCAGTGGCTCGCTACAGTCATTATACGCAGGAGTCAAACCGCCGTGCTGCGGTGACACGATTGTATGCGACACAGCAAAGCATGGAACGAGCCCGTTTGCAAACGGGCAAGTACGCAGATTTACCGAGTTTGACGGAGCATGGTTATCGTTTTCAGTTTGACGCGGCTGCGGATGGCAGTAGTTATGTTTTAACGGCAACACCGATACAGGGCGGCGATACCGATTGTGGTGTATTGAGCATCAATCAGGTGGATGCTCGCCAAGCGAGCGGGGGGAATATTGCGGATTGTTGGCAGTAAGATTTTGAACTTCAAGGAATATTAAAGTCGCCTCATGACGAGGCGACTTTTTTTATATCTTTGTGCCAGTGCTTCAATGACCATAAATGATGTTGTAAATGATGCCTGTGGCAATGGTGGCTAAAATATAGCGGCCATCAATATAGCTCCAGCGCATCCCTTCCGGTGGCGCGTATAAACCGTCGTGTTGGTGCCAGTCTTCGATTTCATAGCGTTGACCGCGAGAACCACGGTATTGATCGGGCAATTGCTCGCCTCGGTAAAACTTATGGTTTGGACTGTGAATACCGTTGTTATACGGGTTTTTGGGCTTGTTGTAACCGTACTGTTTGGGGCGCTGATGCTTATTTTCATGCGGTGCATGGCGTTTGCTGTTGGCCGCTTGCCAAGAATTCTCCCCACTGCTTTGGCTTGGTATTGTGTGGTAGTTGATGGAGTGCAGCGTAGCATTCGATCCGCTCACAAACTCATGGGTGAAAGGGTGAAATTTTGGGGTGTGCGCTTGCGCAACGATGCTTGTCAGTGACAAGGCGATCATTACAGTCTGTGCGGTTTTGGCAATCATTGCTGTTTTCCTCCATTGAGCTGGATAAGTGGTGTTGTTCGACTGAATACATGGGACTAATGTGTTGTATCACCTTTGCGTTGACGTGTGCATGGTTGTTTACATTTGATAGTTAGGTGTATGGCATATGGTGGGCTGTATTGCGCATGGCGGCGATACAGTTTATTTGGCGTGAGCTGTTGTGTCGCCAGCGACTTGCATATATTGTGGTGGTGGAAAATGATGAGGGGATAGAGGCATGAATGGCTGGTTGCGGTTATTTGATTTATACGCAGAGGATGACTCGGAACGTGCTGAGGCAATAGCAGCGGTACGCGAAGGCGCTCGTCTATTGCTACCGACTATTCCGGCAATGATCGTTTGGGCGGTGGTGACTGCGGTGGCCATGGTGGCGGCGGGTTTATCGCCGTTTTATGTGATGCTGATTAATCTGATGGTGTATGCTGGATCGGCGCAGTTGGCAGTATTGTCTATGCTGGCGCTGGGAGCGAATTTACCATTGATTTGGTTGACCGCATTTGTGGTGAATCTGCGCTTTGTGGTGTTCAGTGGTACGACCAAGCCGTTCTTTCGTTCGTTGCCGTTGCGATTTCGCCTGTTGTATGGGTTTTTGACCGGCGATGTACCGCTGATGGTGTTTCTCAATCGCTTCAATCACACGCCGGCTGATTCGTTATTGGGTGCCGATCGCTATCAAAAGGGTGTGTTTATCGGTTTGAGTTTGGCGAACTGGGTGGCCTGGCAAGCGGGGGTGGTCGTGGGGATTGCTTTGGCGAGCATGATTCCGAATGATTGGGGTTTGTCGCTGGTGGCGGCATTGACGCTGTTGGTCTTGATTGTGAAAATGGTGGATAACTGGCCGGCCTTGGTCGGCTGTGTGAGCGCGGCGCTGACGGCGGTGTTTTTACATGATCTGCCGAATAAATTGTGGGTGTTTTGCGCGATAGTTGTCGGCGTGGTTGCGGCGGTACTGGCCGAAACCATCGGTCCAAAAGTGTGGCCGAGAAATTGGCCCAAACGCATCCACGAGCATGAAGTTTTGGAGGATACCTGATGAATTGGGGGCAACATGTATGGTTGTGGGCGGCGGTGATAGGGCTGTGTGCCGTGACGGTGCTCACGCGCAGTTTTTTTCTACTCACGCCGAGTCGATTTGAGTTCTCCAGCGGAGTCAAGCGTGCCTTGCGTTATGCGCCAACTGTAGCGATTGCGGCGGTGATCGCGCCGGACATTTTGATGCATCAAGGGCGTGTGGATTTAACTTGGCACAATCCAGAATTATTGGCGGGTATCACGGCGGTGTTGGTGTTTTTGTGGCGGCATAGTTTTATCTGGGCACTTCTGGCGGGTATGGTGGTTTTTACCACGTTTCGGTTGTATGCGTAAATGGTGTGCGTTTGACTGAAAAAGTGTATCTATTTTTGAGCCAATTGTTTGGTATGATGCAGTGACTATTTCTATAAAATTCAATAACAGGAGTCACTATGAGTTTGAATACCGAGCATCTGTGGATGCCGTTCACCGCAAACAAGCAGTATAAAGCCGCGCCGCGTGTGCTGGTCTCAGCTAAGGATATGCATTACATCTCCGATGATGGACGGGCAATTTTAGATGCTACGGCAGGGCTGTGGTGCGTGAACGCGGGTCATGGGCGAGCTCCGATTGTGCAGGCGATTTGCGAAACAGCGCAGGAGTTGGATTACGCGCCGATGTTCCAAATGGGGCATCCGAAGGTTTTTGAAGCGGCAAGCAAACTGGCGCAAATCACACCGGAGGGCATGGACAAGGTGTTTTTCACCAATTCGGGTTCCGAAGCGGTCGATACCGCGCTGAAAATGGCATTGACCTATCATCGGGCGAAGGGCGAAGCGCAGCGTACGAAATTCATCGGGCGTGAGCGCGGTTACCACGGCGTGGGTTTTGGCGGTATTTCGGTGGGTGGGATTGGCAATAATCGCAAGCATTTTTCTGCCA
>CAZCDD010000010.1:0-15977 GCA_964497405.1 uncultured Hydromonas sp.
TTTTGATCTGTCCCTCATTGATTTTTTCGTGGATGTCGCTTGGAAATTCAGCCAGCCCTTCACGCAATAAACCTTCGGCTTGAGTGGCGTTGAATGCTCCGGCACGGTATTGAGCGGCTTTACTCATTGCCCTGCTCCGCCGAGTTTGGGTGCGCGCTCTGGGCTTGGTTCAAGCGTTTGATGTGTACCAGCAGCAACGAAATTGCGGCTGGGGTGACGCCAGAGATGCGTGCTGCCTGACCGATGGTCTCGGGTGCATGGTCGATCAGTTTTTGCTTGACCTCATTGGACAGGCCTTTGACTTCGCGGTAATTCAGATGCGGCGGAATATGCGTGGTCTCATGGTTGGCGTGTTTGCTGATTTCCTCTTTTTGTCGCTCGATGTAGCCTGCGTATTTGATGTCGATTTCCACCTGCTCACGAATGAGTTTGTCCTCGATGGGGTCCTCGTGCAGCGGCTGCTCGGGTTGGAAACGGGCATCATCCGCTCGCACCAAGCCGTCGTATGTCACATTCGGTCGGCGCAACAGATCGGCCAGATTGTATTCGCGCTCAATGGCTTTACCGAGTAATTGCTCTGCCGCTTCGGGTGAGAAATTATTCGGGTGTACCCATGTGGATTTGAGGCGTTGCTTTTCGCGCTCAATGCTTTCGCGCTTGTGTTCAAAATATGCCCATTGCTCATCGCTAATGAGGCCGAGTTCGCGCCCCATCGGTGTCAGACGCATATCGGCGTTGTCCTCGCGCAGGCTGAGGCGATACTCGGCGCGGCTGGTGAACATTCGGTACGGCTCGGATACGCCTTTGGTGATGAGGTCATCGACCAGTACGCCGAGATAGGATTCGTGTCGCGTTGGGCGCCATTCCTCTTTGGCTTGGGCTCGGCGGGCTGCATTGGTCCCCGCCAGCAAGCCTTGTGCCGCGGCCTCTTCGTAGCCGGTGGTGCCGTTGATTTGTCCTGCAAAATACAGATTGGCAATCGCCTTGGTCTCAAACGTGGCTTTTAGCCCGCGTGGATCGAAATAGTCGTATTCAATGGCATAGCCAGGGCGTAAAATGTGCGCATTTTCCAAGCCGACCATCGAACGCACCAAATCAATCTGCACGTCAAACGGCAAACTGGTGGAAATACCGTTCGGATAAAACTCATGTGTGGTCAAGCCTTCGGGTTCTAAGAAGATTTGATGCTGATTTTTATCGGCAAAGCGATGGATTTTGTCCTCGATGGAGGGGCAGTAGCGCGGCCCCACCCCTTCAATCACGCCGGTGTACATCGGTGAACGGTCTAAGCCTTTGCGGATGATGTCATGGGTTTTGTCGTTGGTGTGGGTGATCCAGCATGGTACTTGGCGCGGGTGCTGCTCGGCGCGCCCCATGAAGGAAAACACGGGAACGGGATCCAAATCACCGGGCTGCTCGGTGATGCGGGCAAAGTCTATGCTGCGTCCATCAATACGCGGTGGCGTGCCGGTTTTTAGGCGACCTTGACCGAGGTTGAGCTCCTTCAAACGATCCGATAATTTCACCGATGCGGGATCGCCCGCGCGTCCGCCTTGCGTATTTTCCAGTCCGACGTGGATCTTTCCACCCAAAAAAGTTCCTGCGGTCAGTACCACGGAAGTGGCATTGAATTGAATGCCCAATTCAGTGATGACACCGCTGACGCGGTCGCCCTGCACCACCAAATCGGCGGCGGCCTGCTGGAATAAGTCCAAATTGGCTTGATTTTCCAGCACGGTGCGTACCGCTTGTTTGTATAAAATGCGGTCTGCTTGCGCGCGCGTGGCGCGCACGGCAGGGCCTTTGCTGGAGTTCAAGATACGAAATTGAATGCCACCGAGATCGGCGGCGCGCGCCATCAAGCCGCCCAGCGCATCGACTTCCTTCACCAGATGCCCTTTGCCAATCCCACCAATCGATGGGTTGCAGCTCATTTGTCCCAGTGTTTCAATATTGTGGGTGAGCAACAGGGTTTGGCAGCCCATGCGTGCGGCCGCGAGTGCGGCTTCGGTTCCCGCGTGACCGCCGCCAATGACGATGACATCGTAGTGTTTGGAAAAAATCATATGTATTCAATGCGTTATTTTGTTTTTGAGGTGTTATTATAACGCAGAACGATTTTTGCCCGATTGTTTCACGTGAAACAATCGGCTTTATTTTTGGCTTTGTGGTTCAAATGTTTCACGTGAAACATTACTGCATGAATGGCGCCAGTGTGTCGTAGGCGAATTTGGTGATGGTGATGGATAAAACCACAATCAGAATTTTGCGAATCAGCGGCGCGCCATAGCGAGTCACCACATGCGTGCCCACCAGAGCGCCGACAATATTTGCCGCGCCCATAGCCAAACCCACCCCCCAGAGCAGATAGCCGTTCGGGATGAAAAAAGATAAGGCAGCAAAATTGGTGGCTAAGTTGACAACTTTAGAATGTGCGGTCGCACTGAGGAAATCAAAACCAAACCATTTGACAAACGCAAAAGCCAAAAGCGATCCAGTTCCCGGCCCAAAAAATCCATCGTAGAAGCCTATGGTAGCCCCTAGGGCTAAACCGGCGAAAATTTCGTGCTGTTTGACAAATTTTGGTTCATGGGTGTGCCCCATGTCTTTTTTACGAAAGGTATAAATGACCATCAAAATCATCAATACCAACATGATGGGGCGCAAATATTCTTTCGGCAGATAAGGAATGGTTTTGGCACCCAGATACGAAAAAATCAATGCCATCACCACCGCCCCCAACAACATATGCCAACGCAATGGCACATGACGTGCGTAACGCCAAGTGGCAACCGAAGTACCTGAAAAACTGGATAACTTATTGGTGCCGTGCAAAATAGTTGGAACTTGATTGGGATAGATGGAAAAAATGCCCGGCAGTTGAATCAATCCGCCTCCGCCGACGGCGGAGTCGATCAGTCCAGCGAGAAAAGCCAGAGGCAATAGCAGGAATAATTCCGGCGATAAAATTTGTTGGATGAGGGGCAGCATGTGTGCGTTTTTTTTAGCTCATCAGACGAGCGAAGCCGTCACGGATGATGTCGAGTGGTCGTGTGGTTGCTCCCGCTTGCGCCAATAGCAGTTGGGCATAAATGCGCGCTTTATGTGCGGGTAAATCATGGCTCATGACCGCGCCGATTTTAAGCAATGATTGCCCGCCACCGACGTAGCCATAGACCGGCTCGGTCGCGCCCAACGGTGAACGGGAGGTGATTACGACAGCAACTCCTTGCATCAATGCGCGCTCAATCGCGTCACTGATAGCGGGGTTGACGTTGCCCGCGCCGAGCGCTTGAATCACGATGGCCGCCGCGCCAGATTTAATCGATGTGTCTATAAATAAAGCGTCACAAGATATGTGAGTGCTCACTATATCCACGCGAGGCAGTTCTACTTGGCCTTGTTGAAATGCGCTGTGTTGGGCTATGGGCAAGTCGATGCTGGGGGTGTGGCGTTGCGCTTCGGTGAGAAACCGCACTTGAGGCGACGTGTGTGCGTCCGAAATGATTTCGCCTAAAACAGGTTGTTCTGATGAGCTGAAAGCGTCGGTGCGTGTGGTGTGCAGTTTGCGCACATGGCGCGCTGCGTGCAGGCGACCATACATGCCGACCATCGCGCCACGACCGCGCGCATCGTCGCTGGCGGCGGTGAGAATGGCGTTGCGCAGATTCTCTGGCCCGTCGCCGCCCTCCTCATCCGCGCTGCGCATGGCGCCGGTCAACACGACGGGTTTATTGTGCAGCGCTTCGTTACTCAATGAGGCATCGAGAAAAAAAGCGGTTTCTTCCAAGGTGTCCGTGCCCTGTACCACCACCACGCCACTGATGCGTTCATCGGCGCAGGCGTGCATCACCGCTTGACGCAGTTGCAACCACAGCGCGCTGGTCAGATGCGCGGAGGCGACATTACACAGTTGCTGTGTGCTGAGGGCATAAGCTGATAATTCGGGTATGGCGGCAATCAGCTCGTCTCCGCTGTTGGCAGGCACCAATTGCCCTTGCGCGTTGGTGCGCATGGCGATGGTGCCACCGGTGAAAATGATGTGGACGCGTGGCGTGTTCAGACTCATGGTGAATGATTATTTGCTTGGGGTAACGATTTTTTTCTTCGGATCAACGCCTTTGGCGGCGTTGCTACCCGCTGTGGTGGGTTTGGCAACGCTGCTTACCGGCTTGCTGCTGGATTTGGTCGCGGTTGCGTTAGTGCCGGTTGTTGGTTTGCTCGCAGTGGCTTGAGCGGTTGATTTGGCGGCAGGTTTGGTGCTTGCCGTGCCGCTTGTGTTCGTCGTGCTTTTGGCCGTGGTGGTGCTGCTCGCGGGCTTTTTGGCGATTGGTGCAGCGGCTTTGGGTGCCGCACTCACGCCGCCTGCATCATAGGCTTGCTTCACTGCTGCGCCCAGCTCGTACACGGACATGGCGTACATATAGCTCTTGTTGTAGCGGGTAATCGCGTAGAAATTTTTCGATCCGAGCACGTATTGCGCGGGATTGTCGCCATTGGGCAGATCGATCAAGGACAGTTTGACATCCGATGGAATGTTTTCGGGCGAGCTGATGCCGTAGGCTTTCAGTTCGCTGAGGGTTTTCGAGGGTTCGATCGGCAGTTTGAGCGCCTCAGCTATGCGTGGATTCGGGTCAAATTTGACGGCATACATCACGTCCAAGCCTTTTTGCCAGCCGCCTTTGGTTTTGAGGAAATTGGCCACGCTGCCGATGGCGTCGGCGGTGCTGTTGCGCAGATCAACCTTGCCATCACCATCAAAATCTACGCCGTAGTCGCGCCATGAGTCGGGCATGAATTGCGGGATGCCGATGGCGCCCGCATAGGAGCCTTTGACCGAGCGCAGCGGCATTTTGTTTTCGCGGGTGAGGACGATGTATTCTTCGAGGAATTCTTTGTACTCGGCAGAGCGGCGCGGATAGTCGAATGCGAGCGTGGTCAGCACGTCAAAGATATTGTTGTCGCCCATGTAGCGGCCGTAGATGGTTTCAACGCCGATGATACCGGCGAGGATGTATTCCGGTACGCCGTATTCACGCGTGGCACGGCTGAGGGTGGCGGCATTTTTCTTCCAAAAGGCGACGCCTGCTTGGATGCGAATCGGCTCGATGTAGCGGGCGCGATAGGTCGTCCAGTTTTTCTTGAAGTTAGGATCGGGTTTGTCGCGTTCGAGTTGGCGCAACACGGTGTCCATGCGTTCGGCTTGCGCGAATGCGTTGAGCAAATCGGCTTTTGGATAGTTGTATTTGGCGTTGATTTGATCGACGAATTTTTGCACGTCGGCGCGGTCGGCGTAATTGGTGCCGAATGAGGCTGCGCTACTGGTGTTTGCATCGGGAGCTGCGGTTGCGGTGTTCAATGTGCCGCAAGCGGCGAGCATGACGCTGATGGCTACGGCCAAGGTGGTACGGGTCAATGACATGATTCCTCCTGTGTGGGGTAATTTCATTCGGGGTGGTATTCCGCATAGCCTGATTCGGCGAAGCGCAGGTGGTGCGGGTACGGATAAAAGTCTTCAATATGACCGGCGCGGATGCGTTCCTGATGGGCTTTCCAATAACGCCAGTCCAACAAGTCCGCATGATACCGCATGAAGACATCCTTCACCTCCGGATCGGTCAATAAAAATTTTTCAAACTCTTCGGGAAAGACGTCAAAACGATCCACCGAGAACCAAATTTCGCCTGCGGTGTCATCGTCATCGTAGCGCGGCTTCGGAATCGGGCGGAAGCGACAATCGGTGAGATATTCAATCTCGTCGTAGTCGTAGAACACCACGCGACCGCCGCGTGTCACGCCGAAGTTTTTGAACAGCAAATCGCCAGGGAAAATATTGGCGGCGATCAAATCCTTGAGCGCGTTGCCGTACTCGATCACGGCGTTGTCTTTGGCGGTCAAATCACCCGTTGCGCTCGCATCCTGCAAATACATATTCAAAGGCACCATGCGGCGCTCGATGTAGACGTGCTTGATGATGACTTCGTCGTCGGTCAGCTCGATTTCGCTCGGTGCCATGCGGATGATTTCGTCGATCAAATCCTGCGCCATGCGGTTGCGCGGGAAATTCACGTTCGAGAATTCGAGTGAGTCGGCCATGCGGCCAACGCGATCGTGTTTTTTGACCAATTGGTATTTCTGCTGCACCAACTCTTTGTCCACCTCTTTCGGTGGCGAGATCACGTCCTTGATGATTTTGAACACATACGGGAACGACGGCAGTGTGAATACCAGCATCACCAGCCCGCGTATCCCAGGGGCGAGAATGAACTCGTCGGTTGAGTGGCGGATGTGTTGTTTGTAGTCGCGCGCAAACAGCGCCTTGCCCTGCTTTTGCAGCCCCAGCATATTGTACAGCTCGGATTTGGGTTTGCTCGGCAATACCGAATGCAGGAAATTCACCACCGCCGATGGCACATCACAGTCAATCATGAAATACGCGCGATTGAACGAGAACAGCGAATTGATGTGGCGCGTATCGAGAATGATGGTGTCCGCTGCCAGACCGCCTTCGTGGTCGTGCAAAATTGGAATGACGAACGGATACTCAAAAAAACTATTGATCACCTTGCCGAGGATGTATGCGCCCTTGTTGCGGTAGAACAATGAACTGACCACCTGAATTTGCAGATTCGGGCGCGGATGCTCGAACACCGCTTTGTCCAAATGGCGCAGACGATCCATGATGGTCGCCACATCGCGGTTCAGATCGGTGAAGGGGCGCGCCAAATGATAGTCGTTGAACATCTTGACCAAAGACGCGTGCCAACCATCGCGGTTCGGATAATAACTGCTGTAGGTCACTGACTCCGAGTCAATGTATTCGGTCGAAATCATCGGCCGACTGAAAATAAATTCGTTGTGAAAATACTCGGCTTTGAGCACCTTGGTCGTGACCGAATTGAAGAACGTTTCCGCGCATTCCGGCTGTTTGTGGTTCATCAAACACTCAACATAATGGCTTTTCACCTCGTGCCAAAATGCTTTATTGTTGGGGTGTACCTGTGCATTGGCCGCCAGCGTGTGTACGGTTTCAGCCACGCGCTCGTCGTAGTACTCGATACGGTCGGCCACCAGCTTTTGCGTATGCGGCCAATCGCCCTTCTCAAATGAGACTTTTGCGGCGCGCGCGCATTCGCGAAAGCGCGCGTAGTGGCGGTTAAAGCCATCTAAAACTTTTTCCGATAAAGCACGCGCTTCGGTGAGTTCGGTTGTGGATAGAGTGCTCATGGGCTGCTGTCAAATGATGGTATGGGCTTATGAAGACGGATTTTGCGTGCTGTGGTCAGATGAGTCGCTGGTGGGCATACGGTCAGCATTCAATACATGTGCACGCGGTTTGTGCTTTTTGCCAGCGAACAAATAGTCGAATAAAGGGTTCGGCAGCGCGCGCATCAGTTTTGCCACGATTGCCATTTGCCACGGAATCACGGCGTAGGAGCATTTGCGCTCGATCACGCGAATGGCGCGACGGGCGAACTCATCCGGCTGCAACAAAAACGGCATTTGATACGGATTTTTCGCGGTCAACGGTGTCGCCACATAGCCCGGCGAAATCGTCAATACCGACACGCCACTGTCGCGCAGCTCGCCGCGCAAACTTTCGCAATAGCTGATCACCGCCGCTTTTGAGGCGCAGTAGGCTTCCGAGCCCGGCAGGCCGCGGATGCCGGCGACGCTGGCGATGCCGACGAGCGAGCCTTTTTTCGCGGCTTTCATCGGCTCGATGAAGGGGTGAAAAGTGCTGCTCATGGCAAATACATTGGTTTCAAACACGCGGCGAATCTGCGCCAAATCCTCGTGGTATTCCGTCCATGTGCCGACCGAAATCCCCGCCGCGGCAATCACCACATCGGGTGCGCCGTACTGAGCGATGAAGGCGCGCGCCGCCTCGTGCAGCTCGGCCTCTACCGTCACGTCCGCCGCATACACCGCGTGGTTCTCGGGGTGATTCATGCTGGCGCGAACCTGCTCCAATACCTCGCGACGACGTCCAACCAAACCGACGATGGCGCCTTTGAGTGCGTATTCTTGTGCCAGTGCCGCGCCGATGCCGCTGGAAGCGCCGGTGATGAAAACGGTAAATGCCATGATGGGTATCCTTTTATTTGCTGAATGTGATCTGTGCTATTTTAACCTGTGTGTGGCGTTCTGCGTGGGTTGCAATGCGTTTTGGCGAATTTATTATTACATGCCGATAGAGACAATAAAATGTATTTTGTGACGTACTTTTCATTGTTCGTTATGCGTGAGCGAGCTTAAGAGGAAAATGTCTATGAAGTATGCGCTCTCCGCCGCGGGGCGACTACTTTTTTGCTTGATCAAAAAAGTAGTCAAAAAAATCAAGTTCGCGGTAACGACAAACAATGAATGCTTTGCGTTGGGTCGGTTTGAAACTCGCGTTTGCACGCAAACGCTCAAACAACAAACCGACTTAAAAAAGGATAGCATTCATTTGCGTTACAGCGACGAATCTTGCAGTGGTTGTCGTACTTTGTGGGGACGTTTTGGGGGGTTCTAAGTGAGGGAAATTGATATCGAGTATCGTTAAAAAACAGGGCGCAATATGCGCCCTATTTACGGTCATGTTGAATCGTGAAATTATTTGCCCTCTTCCAGCAGTTTATTCACGATTTTCAATGCGTCGGCGGTGTCGCCTTTGACCACATATTTACCGTTGACGATCAGCGCCGGTACGCCGTCCAATTGATAGTTTTTGAACAGCGCATCGGCGGTTACGATATTGGCATTGACATCAAAGCTTTTGAAGGTCTTGTCCCAAGCGGCTTTATCCACGCCATTTTCGGCCATGAACTCGCTGATTTTGTCATCGGCGGCCAGTGCGCGGCCTTGATCCTGAACCGCAGCGAATACTTTATCGTCCAGCGCATCGGATTTGCCCAGCGCTTGCAGCGTCATGGCGATGCGTTGGTGTGCTTGCATCGCGGCATTCCATTGCGCGTGGTAGCGCACGAAGCGCACATCGGCTGGCAAGGTTTTTTTCCATGCTTGTACCGCTGGTTCGATTTTGTAGCAGTGCGGACAGCCGTACCAGAAAAATTCCTGTACTTCTTTTTTACCGTCTTTCGGCGGCTGTGGGCTCGCCAGCTTGGTGTAGTCCTTGCCTTCGGTGATGGTCAGACCTTTGCTGGAAAAGCTCTCCGCCGTGAACGTCGGAGCGGCTGGCGCGGCGGCGGTGTTGGCATTATTCGCCGGTGCACTCGGCTGGCTGATGATGTCGGATTTGCTGCACGCAAACAGCAAGGAGCTGGCGGATACTGCGCCAATCAGCGCTGCGCGGCGGGTGTATTGAGCCCATTTGTTTGAAGTCAAAAACATATCAACCTTTCGTTTATGGTGAATTTTCTGTGGCGTTTCGATCGCATGTGCACTGCGCCGCTATGTGAAAATGGCGCTATCTTACGCAACAATTTTATACAGAATATGAAGCGGCGCTTATTGTGTCCGTTCATGCGCCACGAGCTGCGTCAGTGTGTCCAGCACTTGCGCGCTCGGGATCAGGCTGTAACGGCCGTTGACCACCAGCGTCGGTACGGCGTTGAGCTCAAAACGACCAAAGGCCTGTTGAGCGGAGCGCACGTTTTGCGTCACGGCGGCGCTATTATAAGCGGTTTGCCAAGTTTTTTTGTCAAAGCCCTTGCGCAGCGCCCATTGCAAGACCGCAGAATGGCTCAGGAACTGCTGCGGATTCGCGGCGTAGTCGGCGAAAACTTGTTCGTGCAGGTCCAGACGCTTGAGTTGCTGCAATGTGAAATACAGGCGCTGCGAGGCCTGCATTTCGGCGCGCCAACTGATCGGCAGATAAGTCAGGCGCACGCTGTCTGGCTGTTGCGCGTGCCACGCACGCAGCCGAGGGCTGAAGGTGGCGCAGTGCGGGCAGGTGTAGCTGAAAAATTCAACCACCTCGATGCTGTCTTTGGGGGCTTGCGTTTGAACATGACCGGGGTGCTTGAGCGGCACCACGTCGGCGCTCATTTGCCAGGTTTCGGTCGCGTTGTCTGACAACGGCGGTGTTTGTGCGTGGCTGGTGCGAATGGGATGGGCAATAAAAAGCGCGCCGATCAGCGACGCGCATACGATGGATGTGGGGGATAAGCGCATGGGTATCCTTGCTCTATCTGGCCTGCAATCAAGGCGCGGTGACCGGCTTCACGATTTTAGGGCTGGTGTTGTTGCTGGGTGCGGTGGCCGGTTTGACCGTTTTTGGAGCCACGGCGGTGACCGTTTTGGGTGTCACCGCGCTGGCGGTTTTCGGTGCGACCGTGCTGCTGGTTTTGCCACTGTCGTTGTTGGTACTTGGCTTGGCTTTTTCCACGGGCTTGGTTTCGGTGCTGCTCGCCGGTTGTGCTTTGTTGTTGATCAGGTCGCCAATTGGATCGTCGCTTTTCTTCGGTTTTACAGGGGCATCATCCGCAGTGGTTGTGTCGGTGCTGTCGCTGCTGGCTTTTTTGCTTGGACTGCTACCGCTGGCCGCCGCACCCCCCATCAGTACGCCTGTACCCGCGCCTTGCTCATTGGCCGCAGGGTCTGTGCTCGGCAAGGTCGGTGAGACGGGTGCTACGCCTGTGCTTCCTTGCTGATTGCTGTACAGCGGTGCGTTTGGATCGGTGCTGCCGTTGGTCGGTGTCAGGCTGTTGTTATTGGCCTTGTCGCGAAATGGGCCGCCGCTCATGGAGAAGTAGGCGACGATGAGCGCAACCAGCAGGCCGATGAGCATACCGATACCAATGTTCAGCGTGGAGCTGGAATTGCGGCGCGGAGTTTGGGTGTTATCTGTCATGATGATTCCAAGTCGGTTTAAATCAATGCGGTGTTTTGCCTCTCGCGGATTGTAACCGACAATATGATGAAATTGTGTGTCAGGTAGAGCGACGGTATAACGCTTTACATCCGATTCGGTGCACTCACCCCCAACAATTTTAATCCGTTTTGTAAAACGATGCGCGCCGCACTGAGTAAATGTACGCGGGCGGTTTTCAGTGCCACGTCATCGGTAAGTACGCGCTCACTTCCGCCACAAAAGCTGTGTACTGCGGCGGCGATGTCTTTGAGGTAGTACACGACGTGGTGTGGCGCGAGGTCATCGGCTGCGACGCTGAGGGTGTCGGGGTACAGACTCATTTGTTGCATCAATGCCATTTCGGAAGGGGCAGTCAGCGGCGCGAGGGTTGCGGCATCCGTGCCGTTCACGTCAAGGGCGGCTTTTTCCAAAATCGAGCAGATGCGCGCGTGGGCGTATTGCACGTAGTACACTGGATTTTCGTCCGATTGACTGACCGCCACGTCGATGTCGAATACGAATTCGGTATCGGCTTTGCGCGAAATCATCAGGAAGCGCACCGCGTCTTTGTTGGTCCAGTCCACCAAGTCACGCAAGGTCACATACGAACCGGCGCGTTTGGAGAGTTTGACTTCTTGCCCGTCTTTGACCACCATCACCATCTTGTGCAGGATGTAGTCGGGATAGCCTTGTGGAATGCCGACATCGGCGGCTTGCAATCCCGCACGCACGCGCGCGATGGTGCCGTGGTGGTCGGTGCCTTGGATGTTAATCACTTTGTGGAAACCGCGACTCCATTTGCTGATGTGATAAGCCACATCGGGCACGAAGTAGGTGTAGCCGCCTTCTGCTTTGCGCATCACGCGGTCTTTGTCGTCGCCAAAATCGGTGGTGCGCAGCCACAGTGCGCCGCCCTCTTCGTAGGTATGGCCTTTTTCGCTCAGGCGTGCGACAGTTTGCTCCACCGCGCCGCTGGTATACAGCGAGGATTCGAGGAAGTATTCGTCGAATTTCAAACCAAAGGCGTTTAAGTCCAAATCCTGCTCGTTGCGCAGATAGGCCACGGCGAATTCACGAATCGCATCCAAATCGTCCACGTCGCCTTTGGCGGTCACGCCGTTGACCGTTTCTTTCGCCAAATAAGCTTGTGCAATGTCCATGATGTAGTCGCCACGGTAACCGTCGGCGGGGAAGCTTGGATCATCCACGCCCAAACCTTTGGCACGCGCTTGGGTTGAAATTGCGAGGTTGGCAATTTGCTGCCCCGCATCGTTGTAGTAAAACTCGCGGTGTACGTCGTAACCCTGATGGCTCAAAACCGAGCCAAGGATGTCGCCGAGCGCGGCTTGGCGCGCGTGACCGACGTGCAACGGGCCGGTTGGATTGGCGGAAACGAATTCGAGCATCACGTGCTCGCCCGCATGGGCCTCCGAGCGGCCAAACGCCGCGCCCTGCTCCAGCACGGTTTGAATCACCGATTGCTTGGCCGCGTCGGTCAGACGAATGTTGATAAAGCCCGGACCGGCAATCTCCAGCGCGGCAATGTACGGATTGTCCGGCATGGCGTCGATCAGCTCCTGCGCCAGTTGGCGAGGATTTTTGCCCAGCGGTTTGGCCAATTGCATGGCGATATTGCATGCGGCGTCGCCGTGTGCGGCTTGCTTGGGACGCTCCAGCGTCGGACGAGCGGCGCTGTCTGGGGCGATGCTTTGGAGGGCGGTGGTGAAACTGTCAACGATACGGGTGCGAATGTGGCTTAACATAAAACAAGAAATTCTTTTAAAAATAATGGGATGAATAGGTCGCCATTATACCCGTGTCTCGACCGACTGGCGCGAAAACTCAGTATGGGCCATGATAGTCATGCATGTGTTCGGTGCTAACAGTATAATGACACACGCGCTTCGTTCGAGGCGTTTTCCCCTTTATGTTCACCTGATTATCGATTTCGAGGCCTTATGTCCACTCGTCACATTGTTCGTATCAATCCTTTGCACAGCAGTATTTTGCTCACAGTTATGTACAGCGTCGCGGCGCTGATTCTGTTTTTGATTGGTTTTGTCTTTACCACGGTGTCCACCGGCTTTGATTTTGGACATGCGTTTGATGGCTTGACCGCGTCGGCGCTGTGGTCGGCGGTGGCGATCAATCTGGTGTTGGTCTTTGTCGGCTCGTTTTTGCTGACTTTGATTTACAATTTTTTGGCTAAATATTTGGGCGGGATTGAAATCACGCTGGATGACGATTGAGTGCATTGCCAAGGGGTGCGCAATAATGCGCTGCCGCTGTGCAATAACGGCGCTTCATACGCTTGCCGATAACGCTCTGGGTTTATTCTCAGGGCGTTTTTTTATGAGGTGTTTGATTGTTTTTTCAAAATACTTGTTTTACACTCCGCGAACTATAAAAACGAACGTTCGTAGATGAGGGCAAACCCGCGCGACGTTCACCACAACCAAGGAGACAATAGCATGGGGATGTTTGACTACAAGTCATACTCGTCCGAGGAGTCGGCCGAGCTTTTCACGACGGCGTACCGTTTGGCAACGTATGCCAATATCGCGGGCATTGCCGGATTACCCACGGAATCTGTGGTGCAGTCGGTCAGCGATGCGGTTTTCAACAGTGGTTTGTATCCAAGTACGATCACGGTCGGTTTGCCCACGGGTTGGCGTGAGCTGACCCCAACGGATTTGTCCTTACCCGCCAGTGCGCTGGATGCGTGGGGTCACTACAGCATCAGCAGCCCGCTCACCGGCGATACCCTCAGTGGGCCGCAGGCAAAAATTATGGGTGAGTACGATGCACAAGGTCATTTGACGCGCGTGGCGGTGTCGTTCACGGGGACGAATTCGCCGGTGGATATCGTTGATTATTTTCAGTTGAATTCGGGTGAATTGGCGCCGCTCATGGCGCCGCTGCTCACGGCGGTGCGGGATTTGGTGCTGGCCAATGGCTTGAGCGCACAGGATGTCCTCATCACCGGTTATAGCTTGGGCGGTGGCATGGTGAATTTGATGGCCGAGTATCGCGACTCCTTGGTCGGTGGCTTTTTTGCCGATGCGAACTACGTCGGCTGTGCGTCGCCACTGATTTGCGATGATCCGGGCGTGGTGTTGAATTATGGTTATGAAAACGATGTGGTGTACCGTGCCGTCGGTGACGAGGCGACTTGGCAGGATGCGCTCGCTGCGGCCGATCCCGGTTTGGTCAATCCGGACCGTACATATGATTCCACCCGTGACAATGTGGTGTTGTTTGACGACATGTACGCGTCTTTGCTGTGGGATGTGTCGCCGTTCTCCATTCTCAATATTCCCGTGGCGTGGTATGCGCACATAGATGGTGTGTTCAGTGATGCGCATGTGCGCATTGCCAGCAATCCGTTTTACGAATTCATGGAACGCGACAGTACGACCATCGTGGCGAATTTGAGTGCGCTGCTGCGCGCAACCACATGGGTGCAGGACAAACCGGCGGCAACTTCCGACCACCACGGCAGCGCCGCGTTTATCATCGGCTCGCAGTACGATGACTTGCTGCAAGGCGGCTCGGCGGGCGATTATCTGTATGGGGGGCTGGGTAACGATACGATCAAAACCGGCACGGGTGCGGATCGCATCGACGGCGGTGCGGGTACGGATCATTTGCGTTTGGACGGCAGTCAATCCGACTGGGACGTGTATCGCTTGTCGGATGGCACGCTGTTTTTCAATGCGCATGATGGCAGCGGTTTGAAACAGGTAGAAAACGTTGAGCAGATTGCTTTTGCCAACGAATGGTTGAGCTGGACGCGCCCGTATGCGGTAACGGCGAGCGGATTGGATGATAACCGTTTTCTCATTCCGTGGTGGAATCACGATGTCGCGTACAAAGCCGCGACCGAAGGCACGAATGCCGCGGATACATTGAGCGGCAAAGTGCTGTTTGGCAAAGACGGCAACGACGTCCTGACCGCGGCGAGCAGCGCTAGCCTGCTGCACGGTGGCGAAGGCAACGACATCCTCAAAGGCAACAGCGGCAGCGATGCGCTGTATGGCGCCGAGGGTCGTGATGTGCTGTACGCATCGGCGGGCTATGACAAGCTGTACGGTGGCGTGGGTGACGACTTGTTTGTGTTCAACAGCGCCAGCGCGAACAACACGCACATCATGGATTTTAACTGCGCCGGCGGTGATGCAGACGCATTGGGTTTTGCTCAATCCTTGTTTGCCAACTCGTCTGCGTTGGTTGCCGCTTGTCACCAGTCGGGCGCGAACGTGGTGATTCAAAATGGCGCGTTCATGGCGACCATCCACGATGCGCTGCTGCAAGACGTATTGAGTAACTCTACGATTTTGCTGTAAACGAATCAATCACAAATCATACAAAGCAAAAAGCAGATTGCTCACAAACCTATGTTTTTACCCCTCGCCCGTTTTACGGGAGAGGGGCAAGGGGAGAGGGTGATTTTTAACCAATTGACTTAAAAGGGATCATCTTTAACTCCTCTCCCTAAATCCCTCTCCCCGAGGGGCGAGGGACTTTGTCAACAGCCTCAAGGGCAACCGCAACGGTTGCCCTTTCCTTCTTCTTGCAGACGTATTCACTTATACAAACACAAATTCGCCGTCGCGGTAATCCACCGTCACCGTGTCTTTGGCGGCGTACTGCCCCGCCAAAATCGCGCGTGCCAGCGGATTTTCGATGTATTGGCTGATCGCGCGTTTCAGTGGGCGCGCGCCGTAGGCCGGATCGAAGCCCTCTTGCGCCACTGCAGTCAGCGCGGCATCGCTCACGTTCAGCGTCATTTCTTGATCGGCCAGACGCGCCGCGAGACGTTGCAACTGGATGCTTGCGATGCCTTTGATGTTGTCCGCGCTCAAACCGTGGAACACCACCACTTCGTCAATGCGATTGATGAACTCAGGGCGGAAGTACTGCTTGACCTCCTCCATCACCGCGATGGCAATCGCATCATCCGGCGTACCCGCTTCGGCCAAGCGCGCGATTTCCTGCGAGCCGAGGTTCGAGGTCATGACCATCACGGTGTTTTTAAAGTCCACCGTGCGCCCTTGCCCATCAGTCATGCGGCCATCGTCGAGCGCTTGCAGCAAGACGTTGAACACATCCGGATGCGCTTTTTCCACCTCGTCGAACAAAATCACGCTGTACGGTTTGCGTCGCACTTGCTCGGTCA
>CAZCDD010000011.1:0-15757 GCA_964497405.1 uncultured Hydromonas sp.
AATATGGGCGTGGACATCATCAATGACATCAATGGTTTTAACAGCCCCGTCGCCATCGACGCGGTTGCCGACAGCACTGCCGGACTGTGCATCATGCATATGCAAGGCACGCCGCAGGATATGCAGACCGACCCGCATTACGACGACGTGGTGGCTGAAGTCGCGCACTTTCTAAACAAACAGGTGCAACGGCTACTGACCGCAGGGGTTGCTCGCGAGCGTTTATGCCTCGATCCGGGTTTTGGCTTTGGCAAAACCTTAGCACACAATCAGAGCCTGATGCGCCATTTGCCACAACTGTGCGGCGAACCGCCATTACCTTTATTGGTCGGTGTATCGCGCAAACGCATGATCGGAGTCATCACGGGACGCGAGCATGCTCCGGATCGGGTCGCAGGCAGCGTTGCCGCCGCACTCTGGGCGGTACAACACGGCGCGCAGATTGTCCGCGTGCATGACGTTGCCCAGACCGTGGACGCGATGCGCACTTGGCGCTTTTTTGAACCAGCGTAAATCGATACCACCGCAGACATCCTTTTGAATCAAGCCTCATCATCTGGCGCAAAGTGCGCGCTTGTGAAATAATGTGCACGTTTAACCACTACTAAAAAAATCAAAAGGAAACATCATGTCGCGCAAATACTTTGGCACCGACGGTGTACGCGGTCTCGTCGGCACAGCACCGATTACCCCTGATTTTGTCATGCGTTTGGGTTATGCCGCAGGACTGGTTTTAGCGCACGACGAAGAAGCCAAAGCCATTCGCGGCAAAAGCAGCAACCGCCCGTGCGTCCTGATAGGCAAAGATACCCGCATCTCCGGCTATATGCTTGAAGCCGCATTGCAAGCGGGCTTTACTGCCGCGGGGGTCGATGTTCTGCTCACCGGACCGATGCCCACCCCCGCGATTGCCTACCTCACGCGCGCCTGGCGTTTGCAAGCAGGCGTGGTCATTTCGGCGTCACACAATCCGTATCACGATAACGGCATCAAGTTTTTCTCCGCCAATGGCGACAAGCTGCCGGATGATAAAGAACGTGAAATCGAAGCCCTGCTCGACGAACCGATGGGCTGCGTGGACTCCAAACATTTAGGACGTGCCAAACGTCTGGACGATGCAGCCGGTCGCTACATCGAATTCTGCAAATCCACCTTCCCCTCTGATTTAGACCTGCGCGGCTTGACCATCGTGGTGGATACCGCCCATGGTGCCGCCTACCACATTGCGCAACACGTCCTGCACGAGCTGGGCGCAGACGTTGTTCCTATGGGCAACCATCCGAACGGCTTCAACATCAACAAGGAAGTCGGCGCCACCGCCCCGCGCGCCTTACGCGCAGCAGTCATCGAACACCGTGCCGATCTGGGCATTGCGCTGGACGGCGATGCAGACCGACTGGTCATGGTCGATGCACGTGGTCTGGAGTACGACGGAGATCAACTGCTCTACGCCGTAGCGGCTACCCAGCACCCCATCACACCAGTTGCTGGTGTCGTCGGTACACTCATGAGCAACCTCGGTCTCGAAAAAGCCTTTGAAAAACTCGGCATTCCGTTTGCCCGCGCCAAAGTCGGCGACCGCTATGTACTCGAACAACTCAAAGAACGCGGCTGGCTCTACGGCGGCGAAAGCTCCGGCCACATCCTCTGTCTGGACAAACACAGCACCGGCGACGGCATGGTCAGCGCGCTGCAAGTCCTCTGCGCCGTTCGTCGCAGTGGCAAAACCCTCGCCGAACTGGTCAGCCCCGTACAAATGTATCCACAAACCATGATCAACGTCAAAATCACCAAAGGCTTTGACTGGGAAAACCACGCACCGCTGCAAGCCGCCCGAGCCCATGCCGAACAAGTGCTCGGCGACACCGGCCGCATCCTGATCCGCGCCTCTGGTACCGAACCGCTGGTGCGTGTGATGGTCGAGGCACAAGACGCTGCGATGGCACGCGAGCAAGCCAAATTAATGGCGGATAGTTTGCAGGCATAGTTCAGACCTTTAGGTACCAAGGATGACGCTTCATGAATGACGTACTCAAGGCCTTACTCAGCGAACTGGAAATATTCGGATATGAGAATGATGCCGCCAACAATGAGCGTCCTCGGCGTATGCTCAATATCACGCACGATACGGGTGAATTTCTGGCTGTTTGGATCCGCGCCACCCAGGCTCAAAATATACTCGAAATCGGCACATCCAATGGCTACTCAACCCTGTGGTTGGCATGGGCTGCTCAAGCCATCGGCGGCTCGGTCACAACCCTAGAATACTCCGATTACAAAATTGCTCTGGCCAAGGACAATTTTCAACGCGCTGAATTATCCGAACACATTCATCAAATTCATGGCGATGCAGGCGAATTTATTCAAACAGCGCAGTCTGGTACATTCGATTTAATTTTTCTTGACTCCGAACGCTCCGAATATCTGCGCTGGTGGCCGGAAATTCGTCGCATCGTACGCAACGGTGGCGCTGTGATTGTGGATAACGCACTCTCACATCAAGAAGAAATGGCAGATTTTATGGAAATGATACGCAACGATTCAGATTTCACTTGCTGCACAGTACCTGTGGGCAATGGCGAGTTTGTCGCGGTACGCGATCAATTCGGTTCGTAGCCATCAATAAAATATACCCACCACATTAACGGATCGTATCAGGTAAAAGCACCATACCGATCAACCCTTCATCCTCCTGATTCGGTACACGCACAAAGCCCAGCGAGGTGTATAAGGCTATCGCTGCTGTATTGTGGTGAAACACATTGAGCGTGATTTTCTCCGGCTGTGCAGATAATGCTTTTTGTATGAGCAGTTCACACAGAATTCTGCCCAAGCCTTTGCCTCGCACTTCGGGAGAAACGATAATTCGTGCCAAATGAATATTGGGCGTGCGCTCCAAAGTCTGCGCAAAGCCCAAAACATCACCATTCTCAGCGCACAGTACAAAAGAGTTTTCCGCTGTCGCGCGAATTTCTGCCCAAGTGGTTTCAACGGAAGGCGGAAAACTCAAGGCCGAACCACCCCATAATACCAACTGTTCAGCACTCTGTCCCAATTCAATACAGTGGCAAGATGCTCTTTCCGAGCCGATTGCAACCTATAGTCCATCGCTCTCTTTTTCCCTTCTAAACACGATCCAAAGCACACCTTTTATCTTTTACTCAGCCACCCAACCACACACTAAGCGTATACAACAGCAAGCCAATCAGTCCACCAATCAACGTCCCGTTGATGCGGATGTATTGCAGATCGTTGCCAATGGCGTTTTCGAGCGCATCGTTCAGCCGCTCTTTACTCCACGCATTGAGCTGCGCGGTCATCCAGTTGCGAATATTCCCTTGCTGGCTATCGAGCACGCGCGCACTGATATTCGCTGCGGCTTGGGATAACTGAGTTTGGCGTTCCGGTTGCGCCAATTGGTGTGTGAGCGCGTCGTATAAAGTCTGCGCGAGGTAGTCAATCTGCGCCGTGCGTCCTGCGCTCATATCGGTGAGCCACGCATGCACGCGCGTCCACATGCGTCCAAGCCATTCGCTGAACATGGCGTTGTTCAGCCCGTTTTGCGCATGGCGTTGCAGCCAGTCATGTACGGTGCTGTTTTCGTTCAGTTGGTATTGCCAATTCAGGCATTGCGAGGCAAACCACAGGTGTATCGGGTGATCCGGTTCGTCCAGCACTTTTTGTGCCAGCGTCGCACCGGCGTTGAGAATTTTTTCGATCAGCCAATCGTCCACCAACTCCATCGCCTGACCGGTCACTTGGGTTTTGAATTTGTCCCACCAGGTTGAATTTTCGGCAGCAGCTTGTTTGGCCATTTGTTGCAACCACGGGCGGATGCGTTCAACTGCATCATCTGCGGTACAAAATTGTAAAGTCGCTTGCGCAAAGCGATTGATCAGCCACTGATCGGCATGCTCGGATTGCGCCCAACCCACAATTTTCGCCGCACCGCGTCCGAGCCGTTCGCCCGTGGCGTATTCGGTCAGAGATTTTTGCCCCGCTTGCAGCCACGCATCGGGTGCGGTTTCCGGCAGCTTGGCGACAATCGCGCTGAGTACCGCAGGCAAGCGCTCAGCAATCGCATCGACCGCGAGATTTTTTTGCGTATAGTCGGCGACGCGTTGGCCGACCTGTAATTTCAGCGCCTGCTCGGCGATCATCTGCGGTTCGAGGAAATGCGTTCCGATGAAATCTGCCACACCGCGCGCGAGCTGTGCTTGCTTGGCCGGTAAAATCGCGGTGTGCGGTAGCGGCACGCCCATCGGGTGACGGAATAACGCCACCACGGCGAACCAGTCGGCCATACCGCCGATACACGCCGCCTCGGCGAAGGCTTTGACATAACCGAGCCAAGCCCAATCGGGGTGAATCCGTTGTAAATAAAGGGTACTCAGCCAAATGACGATGCTGAGAACCAGCAAGCCGAGCGCCCACTGGCGCACGGGTCGTTTTTTCGGAAGCGCGTCGCTGATGGACGCTAATTCTGTACTCATATCATTTCAAACGAAAATTCGCTTCGTGCCGACGCTGGCGCAGTTTGCCCCAGTACAACCAAGCTCCGAACAGCACTAGCAACAGCCACAGCGGCAAATTACGCCACACAACGAACGGCGTTTGCCCATCATACGGCTGCACCGACCAGTTGCCCACCGCCTCTTTTTGCGCGGGCAAATCTGCAGCAATCGCACCATCCGGCGTGATCTGGGCGGAAATCCCCGTATTGGTCACGACAACCATCGGCCGCGCCAGCTCCATCGCGCGTGCCTGCGACATCGCCAAAAATTGCACATGCGCCGAACTGCTACGCGCGTCGCCAAACCAGCCGAGATTGGTCTGATTGACCCAGATATTGGGCGCTTGACCATCCACATGAAACGCCGCCAGCTCCTCGCCAAACACATTTTCATAGCAAATATTCGTCGCCACCTTGACCGCTCCATTGGACGTGTTCAGATCAAACGGCTTGCGAGATTGACCATAACCATAGCCACCGAGCGGAATGTTCATCGCATTGACAAACCACTGAAAGCCCCACGGAATCATCTCACCGAATGGCAGCAAATGGATCTTGTCATAGCGCGGCGGATTGAACACATCCTGATTCGCATCCAGCCACATACCGCTGTTGAAATACTGCGTCCCCTCTATGCCCACGCCGCCGAGCAACACCGCGCGATTTTGCCCCCTGTCCTTTGCGTTTTTCAAGGCATCCTGCAACGCCAACAAGCCCTGCTGCTGCGCTTGATTCCACGGGTACGGCATCACCGTCTCGGGAAAAACGCTCAACTGCGCGGTGCTGTTGATCGCCCCCATCAAAGTATTGCGCGTGCTGCGTGCGATTTCTTCAGGATCAAACTTGATCGTCTGCGCCACATTCGGCTGAAACACGCGCACCGACACCGGCGACTGAATCGGTTTACCCCAACTCACCCCCTGCATAATCAAACCCAACACACCAACGGCCAAAGCACTCAAACCGGCGAACACCCATGCACGCATGGAAAACTGCCCCTGCTTCGCACGCAGATTCACCCACAGCAAGGTCAAAACACCCGAGAGCAGCGCCGCCAGCGCACTCACGCCATACGCACCGACGACTGGGAAAAAGCCCTTGAGCAAGACATTATCCACCTGCGCATAACCCGTCATCAACCACGGAAAACCGCCAAACACATAACCACGCGCCAACTCTGCCGCCAACCACAGCATCGGTAAAGCCACCGCATAATCCGACGCTTGACGCTGGGTAAAAAACCGCCGCCACATCCACGCCGTCAGCGCGTAATAGCTCGCCAAATAGCAGGACAAACCGATAATAGCCAACACCGACAAAGCCGTGGGCAAGCCGCCGATATCGTGCATACTGAAATGCACCCAATACAAGCCCGAGACCATCCACGCCAGCGCAAACACAAACATCTGCCGCGCGGGGTGTTGATCGGGTTTTGCCGTCGCCACCACTGCCCACACCAAGCTCAAAATCAAAATCTGCAATCCACCCGACGGCCACAGCGTGAAGGTCTGCGCATGTGCCACGCCCAAACACGCCATCAGTAGGTACAGCAGCCAACGTTGTTTCATAACATCCTTTCGCTTTTACCCCTCACCTGTTTCACGGAAGAGGGGCAAGGGGAGAGGGCTTATTTTCAGCCAACCACTCTCCCTATATCCCTTTCCCCAAAGGGGCGAGGAACTCAGATCATCCGTAGGTCGATACTTACTCCGACAAACACCATTCGATCAATCACTTGCCAAATCATCGTCAGAAACCAGTATCCGAGCCACATCCGTAAAGACTTTACTGTCATTCCCGCGCCAGCGGGAATCCAGCTTTCCAAGCCCAGTACATTTTTTAATCTAATCTCCGTGGATTCCCGCTGGCGCGGGAATGACGGCGATATATTTGATACGAACCTTTATTCACAGAAGCTCACGGCATACAGCACTGTTATGATTCAAACCAAATCAAACTCGCCATGCGTCCCGTCGTACCATCGCGGCGGTAGGAATAAAACCGCTGCGCATCGCTCACCGTGCACAGCCCGCCGCCGCTGATCTGTGCGGCGCTCAGTCCAGCCCATTGTAGCCGCTGCCGCGCCAGCCCGTAGATGTCAGCGAGGTATTTTTGCGGCGCTGTTCCATCGTTCTCACGCGCGACAAAGCATGCGGCGCTTTGCTCGGCACTCACACCTAAAGCCAAGCCTTCACGGATGAACTGCTCGCGCACTTCCGCACCCACTTCAAACTGTTCTGGCCCGATCGCAGGGCCTAACCAAGCCAGAATATCTTCGCGCGCCGCACCCGCCTGCGCCATCGCATTCACGGTTTTTTCCAAAATCCCGCTGACCAAGCTGCGCCATCCGGCATGTGCACCCGCCACCATCATGCCGGTGCGCGTGGTAAACAGCACCGGTAGGCAATCGGCCGTCATAATCACCCCAACCTGATTCGGCTCGGTCAACAGCACAGCGTCCGCTTCAGCGCAAGCATCATCAATGCGGGCAATGGTAACGCCGTGCGTTTGGTTCAACCACAGCGGTTCGTTCGGTAGCATACGACGCAATAATTGACGATTCTGTGACACCGCGTTGGATTCATCGCCAACATGAGTCGCCACGTTGAAACCATTATTTCCCTGCACATCGCCATACGCGCCAACACTGTGCCCCGTTTGCCCCTCAATCATGGTCAGGCGCGTGGTCGTAAACGCATGCACCTGCGCAGGCGCGTCCCAATCGGGGCGAATGATGTTGGTTGCGGCAATCGAAGCGTTAGACATCGAGCAAGGCCTCCATTTCCATCTCTGGCTCAGGCAATGGCAATTCCGCCACGCCCATGGCAGCGAGTAATTCAACCATATCGTCGGCCAGCGGGCATTGCCAGCTCATGTATTCGCCCGTACGCGGATGCACCAAGCCAAGCTGATAGGCGTGCAGCGCTTGGCGTTTGAATTCCAGCTCACCCGCCGAGCCTTTGAGCACGCTGCTGCGCGCGCCGCGTTTCTCACCGTACAGCGGATCGCCAATCAATGGATGACCGATGTGCTGCATATGCACGCGGATTTGGTGTGTGCGCCCCGTTTCGAGCTGGCACACCACGATGGAATAAGTTTTTTGCAGGTATTGCCAAAAACCCAGACATTGGTAATAAGTACGCGCCGGTTTGCCACTTTGCCCAACCAGCACCGCCATTTTCAGCCGGTCTTGTGGATTACGCCCGATGCCCGCATCAATCGTGCCAAATGCGTCCAGTTCGCCCTGCACGATGGCGAGGTAGCGACGTTTGACCGTGCGTGCTTGCAGTTGGCGTACCAAATCGGTCTGCGCCTGTACGGTTTTGGCCACGACCATCAGGCCAGAGGTTTCTTTGTCGAGTCGATGAACGATGCCCGCACGCGGCACTTGGCTAATTTCGGGGTAGGCGAACAGCAGGCCGTTGAGCAAGGTGTTGTCCCAATTGCCACTGCCCGGATGCACCACCAGCCCCGCCGGTTTGTTGATAATCAGTATATCGTCATCCTCATACACCACGTCCAGCGCGATTTCTTGCGGCGTGTAGGCCTTCATTTCATCGGATGGCTGTGGTTGCACATTCAGTACATCTTGTGCATATACAATCCGCCGCGGAGATAATTCGACCACACCGTTGCACGAGACCTGCCCGTCTTTGAGCCATTTTTGCAGGCGCGAGCGGGAAAACTCGGGCAATAGCAGTGCCAATGCGGCATCCAGACGCTTGCCACTGGCGGCCACATCAACGGTGAGCTCGATGGGATCCAAATTGACGGAATTCACGGGATTTAACGCCACATCCTCATCCCATGCGCTATAATCGTCTCCCAAATCGTTGTTCAAATCGTTATACTGTTGTTCATCTACCCGTTTACCTACAGAAGGTTTTGTCATGATTGTATCTATCCAAAAAAATTCGATGTTTTCATTCGTACGCCTGCTGGCCTTGTTTGCACTCGCATTCAGTTTACTGACCGGCTGCGCCACCAAAGAGAAAAACGAATTTGCCGGCTGGAGCGTGGAGCGACTCTATAACGAGGGGCGCGACCAAATGATTGCCGGTGATTATACCCGTGCTGCGCAAGCCTTAGAAGCGACAATTGCACAATATCCATTCTCAGCTCAAGCGACCCAAGCGCAACTGGAGCTGCCCTACGTTTATTGGAAAGACGAAAACAAGACCAAAGCGCTGGCAGCAGCAGATCGATTCATCACATTGAACGGCTCGCATCCGAAGCTGGACTATATGTACTACCTCAAAGGCATTATCAATTACAACCAAAACACCGGCTTTCTGAAAGCGCTGATTACCCGCGATGTCAGCGGTGCGCGTGATCCAAAGGCCGCTACGGAAGCATTCGAATCATTCAAAGCCTTGGTGACTAAATTCCCCGGCAGTCGCTATGCGCCGGACGCTCGCAAACGCATGATCGAAGTGGTGGACACTTTGGCACGTCAAGAATTGGCCGTTGCGCGTTACTACTACGAGCGCGATGCCTATTTGGCCGCGATCAATCGCGCACAAAGTGTATTGCAAAACTTTGACGGTACGCCTGCGGTAGAACCTGCGCTCATCATCATTGCCAACTCCTACGATGCACTGAAAATGCCCGACATGCGTGACGATACGCTCAAAGTACTGCGTGCCAACTTCCCAGAATCAACCGGCAAATTGGATGCAGAACGCAACTCCATCTGGCAATTCTGGAAAAAATCAAACAAGGCACCTGCACCTAACCTGCCGGCTGCCAAAGAAATGGCGCCTGCCGACGTACCCAAACCGGAATAATCCCTCAGCCGCATGATTGCGCACGAGCGATTCCCCGCCCAAGGCACGGCACGATTTAACATCGTGCTGGTGCACGGCATGGCCGAGCACAGCGGACGTTATCGAGCGTTTGCCCAACACTTGGCACAGCACGGCGGCAACGTCATTACGTTTGATCTGCGCGGTCATGGACAGCATCTCAAAGCCGGACGACTCGGCGACTTCGGCGACCCGATTGAAGGCGGTGCGCAGCAGATTTTCAGCGACATCGAGCAGCTGTTCGTCTCGTTCCATAATGATCTGCCGAAAATCCTGTTCGGTCACAGCATGGGCGCCACCATCGCGCTGCGCTACGCGCAAACGCATGGCGGCCTGCGCCAAATCATCCTCTCCGGTATCCCGACCAACCCGCCGTGGTTGCTCAGTATCGGCTACCGCTTGGCTCAACTCGAACAACGCTGGCGCGCCAACAAACCATCGCTGTTCTTAAGCTCATTCAAACAATTCAACAACCCATTCAAACCCAACCGCACCGAATTTGACTGGCTCAGTTTGGACGAGGCCAACGTAGATGCCTACCTCAATGACCCACTGTGTGGTCAACCGATTGCACCGCGTTACTACGTGGAGATGTTCGAGTTCATGCGCTATGTATTTCGCCGCAAAGAACTGATGAAAATCGACCCGTCCACGCCAATATTGATGCTCTGGGGTTCGGACGATCCCTGCACACAAATGGGCAAAGGCCCGCGCGCGCTGCTCCAACGTTTGCAAGCGCTGGGCTTTTCCACCGCGCAAATCGAATACCCCCAATCGCGCCACGAAATTCTGAACGAAGCCAACCGCGCGCAGGTATTCGACGACATCACCCGCCTGATTCAGGCGTAAAGCACAGGACACATCATGCCGACCAACACCGCACACGGACACTGCTTGTGCGGCGCAGTGCGTTTTGCCGCTCGGCTGCCCTCACTATGGATGGCGCATTGCCACTGCAGCCGTTGCCAGCGCGCGCATGGCGCCGCCTTGGTCACATGGGTCGGATTTGAGGCAAGGCGCGTACAGATTGACGATGCCCAGCACACCTTGCACTGGTTCGATAATCCAACGATGGGCAACAGTCAACGCGGCTTTTGCAGCCATTGCGGCAGCCCGATGTTCTTTCGCTCCGAGCGTTATCCAAACGAATTACACATCGCCCGCGCGCTCTTTACCACCGCGCTCGATCGCATGCCCGAATCGCATGTGTACTACGACAGCCGCGTGGATTGGGTGCAGATTGATACTCATCTGCCCATAGAATAAATGTCATCGGTTTGTGCTACACTGAATTGGCTTTCCCCACCTTTCACTCTCAAGGAGCACACCATGCAAAACAATCCCGTCGGCTGGTTTGAAATTTATGTCCAAGACATGAATCGTGCCAAAGCATTCTATGAGGCAGTTTTTGAGCGCAAACTCAGCGAGCTAAACATGGGCGATGACAGCATGCGCATGCTCACCTTTCCGGGTGAGATGGATCGCTATGGCGCTATGGGTGCACTGGTGCAAATGGCCGATTGCCCATCCGGCGGAGGCGGCACGCTGATTTATTTTTCTTGCACAGACTGCGCAATTGAGGCCGCACGCGCGGCGCAACACGGCGGACAGATATTCAGAGACAAATTCGCTATCGGCGAGTACGGACATATCGCCTTGATCGTTGACACCGAAGGCAATATGCTCGGCCTGCATTCGATGCAATAAGCACAGACCCAGCGATCATCCCGCATGGCGGCTGGCGCGAGAACGCCGCCAGCTGTTGGCCGACGAAAATCCCGCCGCGAGCGCCGCTTTCTCTTGGCTCAAACCGCTCGCGCGCCACTGCTCAAACAACGCATGTTTGAGGTTCAACTGATACTCATGCACGCTCATGCCGGTCACTTGCTTGAAAATCCGCGTCAAATGACGCGGGCTGACATACGCGATCTGTGCCAACGAGGTCAAATCATGCGCCTCAGCCGGATTTTCTGCGATGGCGTCCTGCACGCGATGCACGGCCGCCTGCATGTGCGAACGACCGATGAGCCACGGTGAAAGCGCGGTATCACTCGGCATACGACGAAAATACACATTCATCTGCCGCGCCACCTTCAAGGCCAATTCATGGCCGAAACGCTGCGCCAACCAATACAAAATCAGATCAAATCCCGCCGTGATGCCCGCACTGCTCAAAATCGCCCCATCATCGACAAACACCCGATTTTCTAAGACCTCAGCACCCGAGCACCATTGCCGCAACTCATCGACCAGCTCATGATGCGTGGTGCATTTCACCTGATTGAGCAAACCCGCCTGCGCCAATAAAAACACCCCCGAACAGATACACAAAGCCTGATGAAGCTGCGGATTAAACTGCTGGCGGAGCCAATCCGACAAGCGCACCCCCGCTTCGCCTCGATAGGCCAGATCCTCATCCATCGCCCCCGGTAGCACCAGCAAATCACCTGCCTGCAATTGCTCGGGCAAATCTGTCATACCCGACAACTGCAAACCAAACGCGCTGTCCACCTGCGCCAAGGGCGAAATCGGATGCACGCTCACATCCGCACCCAACTTCCGCGCATAGCGCAGCGCATCCAAGGGCGCGGCCAAATCGGTGAGCAAAGCACTCGGCAACAGCACCACATACACATTCATCACGACACCCCAGCGGACACTTTACGGCTCACCCACGACGACCACAGCCGTTTACCCAAGACATTGACCATCAGCCCCAACAGCAAACACAAGCTACCCCAATATTGCCACGGATTGAGCCGCTCACCCAACGCCAGCCACGCGGTCAATAACCCAACCACCGGCACGAGCAAGGTAAACGGCGCCACCTGATTCGGCTCATATTGACCGAGCAAGTGACTCCAAAGACCATAGCCCAACACCGTCGCCCCCCACGCCAAATACAATGCAGAGACCGCGCTATGCCAACTCAAGCTTTGCCAATCGGGATAAATCGAGCGCTCAAACAACCCCGAAACCAATAAAAATGGCACAATCGGCACCAAACTCGACCAAATGACCAAACCAAGCGGTTCCGCTTGTATCCCTGCGCGACGCATCGCGCTCACCACCACATTACCCAACGCCCAAGACGCCGCACCCAACAAATTCAACGCCAGTCCCATCGTCGTCATCGACATACCGACCGCCGAGCCCGCGCTTTTACCATACGCAATCAACGACAGACCCACCACGGCAATCACCAAGCCCAGCCACTGCGTGAACTGCGTGCGTTGCTGCAAAATCAGCACCGAAAAAATCAAGGTAAAAAACACCTGAGCCTGATGCACCACCGAGGCCAAACCCGCCGGCATGCCCACCTTCATCGCCCAGAACAAAAAAGCGAACTGCCCAAAACTATTGAACCAACCATAGGCAATTAACCAGCGCCACGGCACATTCGGCTTTTTAATGAAAAAGATCGCCGGAAACACCACCAACGCAAAGCGCGCAGCGGCCAGCAAAAACGGCGGCACTTCGTTCAATCCCCAACGAATCACCACGAAATTCACGCCCCAAATCAACACCACCAGTAATGCCTGCAACACATGCACCATGCTCATGGATGATCCTTTTCTATTTTTTGATTGAATTGCCAGTCGCCCCGATAATCCATCTGCCGCGCGGTGTTTTGCGCCAGCGCCTCTCCAGCCATCAACCCGAGTAGATGCAAAGACAAATCCATCCCTGCTGAAATGCCCGCCGAGCTATACACCCGCTCATCCGCGCTGTCTTGTACCCAGCGTACCTCATCGACGATGGTCAACTGCGGATAAGCCGCGCGCAGATCATCGGCATCCTCCCAATGCGTGGTCGCGCACCCACGCAATACACCGGCCCGTGCCAACACAAACGCACCTGTACAAATTGAGGCCGTGTAGCGTGTATGCGCATGCGCCGTACTCAACCACTTCAGCACACGCTCATCGCGCAGCAGCGCATCGACCACGCCACCCGGCACGATGAGCAAATCATACGCACCGGCTTCATCCAGCCCCACATCCGGTGTGATGCACAAACCCGCTCGTGCTCGGATTGGTTCGGGAGTTGAAGCCAAGGCCTGCACCCCAAACCGCAGGGGTAAACTCATTTTCTGCGCCACACGCGAAGCCGTCGTGAATACCTCATATGGCCCCGAAAAATCGAGCAGCTCCATATCGTCAAAGGCAAAAATGCCGATGCGCCCATGCTGTACCGCTCCCATCATGCCCACACCTCATCCATCTGCGCCACGGTTTTGATCTGCGCAAAGCGTCCATCCAAAACCAACTCCGTGCGTTTTTTGATATCCGCCACCGAAAACATCGTACCATCTGCGTGCATCATCGGGAAGGTTAAGGTTGCTTCGGTCACAAAATTCACGCTAAAGCCCAAATCCGACGCCACCCGCGTCGTGGTCTCGCAGCATTGCTCCGTGCGAATGCCGCTGATCGTCAGATCGGTGACGCCCTGTTCACGCAGATACGCCAGCAGACCACTATCGGTTAGCGCATTATGCACCGATTTTTTAAACACCTCATCCAAGGGCGGCAGCCAATCCATGAACCGCACCAGTCCCAACTCTGGGCGAAATGCGGCGGTATGACTGCGGGGATTGGCGTGCAAAACCCCAATGACCAGCACACGGTGACGACGCGCGGATTCAATCAAGGCCAACTGCCGTTGCCGATACAGAGGCACATCGACCTCAGACCAGAACGGCGTGTGCATGAACGAATCTTGTACATCAATGACCAATAACGCATGTGACATCTGACACTCCAATTGATGGTTAAAAACAGCCACAGTGTAGCGACGAGCCAAGCCCGCCACCAGAGTAAATTCAGACAGAACCCATGCAAAAAAGGACACGATTTTTTGCAAAAAAATAGGCTGAACCAAGGTTCAGCCTATGATGTTCAAACTCAATCAAGCACGACGCTCACGGGCACAAACGCTTGCTCCAGCCACGGTTCGCGCCACGCGCGCACTGATTCTGACGGCCAATTTGTACCAAATGCATGCCGGTCTCCCCTGGACGAAAGGACACACGATAGCGCTCGGCACGAATCGAGTCATCCTCAATACCACTGATCGTCAGCAAATACACCGCCACGCCATTTTTAAAATGAAACACCTCATCTTGGCTCATCCGATCCAGCTCACCCGCAGGCGCATACTTCTCTGGCAAAGCGTATAAAATTTCGCGCCCGCAAGCGGAAACATCATCCCGACAGAGATACGGTTTAGACACAGGGATCGGCATATACGCCGATGGATTGGCCACAGCACTGCGCGGCGTTGATTTCATCGCCGTCTGAGCAAAAGCGCCACTGGAGAACAATCCGAAAACAGCCGCCACACCCACCACGGCACATTTTAATGAACGAGTAGATAACATAAAGACTCCTTTTTAAAAAAAGACTCAAACACCAGCCACTGTGTTCATTATGCCTGAATTCATCCACCGTATTGCAACCCAGCCTCAATTAAATTCAGTATCGCGGCTGACATGGCTCAAGTAGCAACACCCACGCAATAAACACCTCCTGTCAAGCCGGCACCTGAGCCAATTGCGCTTCGATATCCATCGCCTACATCATCATGACTCCTCCAAAAATACTATCTCAACACACAATCATCGCGAGCAACAGCGCTATTCAGGACAAAACCACAGCAAAAAAGGTCATCGACTGCAAACCCATAGCCAAAAATCCGCATCACTGATAAGATAATTGCATTAAATTCATTTTTAGTATAAATTTTATCATTCGTCATTCTTAATCCGAATTTAAACTCACCCCTTCAAGGAGCCTCATGAAACTCGAAACCCTCGCCATTCACGCCGGTTACAGCCCAGACCCGACCACCAAAGCGGTCGCCGTGCCGATTTATCAAACCACCTCGTATGCCTTTGACAACACGCAGCACGGCGCGGATTTATTCGACCTGAAAGTTCAGGGCAATATCTATACCCGCATCATGAACCCAACCACTGCCGTGCTGGAGCAGCGCGTTGCCGAGCTCGAAGGTGGCATTGGCGCACTGGCATTGGCGTCGGGGATGTCTGCGATCACTTACGCCATTCAAACCATCGCCCAAGCCGGTGACAACATCGTTTCAGTGTCCACGCTGTACGGCGGCACCTACAATCTGTTTGCCCACACCTTGCCCAAGCAAGGCATCGAAGTGCGCTTTTTTGACTACCGCGACCCAGCATCGATGGAACAACTGATTGATGACAAAACCAAATTGGTGTTCGTCGAAACCATCGGCAATCCGCTGGGCAATATCGTTGATTTACAAGCCATCAGCGACATTGCGCATCGCCACGGCGTGCCAGTGGTTGCGGATAACACCGTTGCCTCGCCTGCCTTGATGCGCCCGTTCGAGCATGGCGCCGACATCGTCGTGCACTCCTTGACCAAATACATCGGCGGCCACGGCACCAGCATCGGCG
>CAZCDD010000012.1:0-15357 GCA_964497405.1 uncultured Hydromonas sp.
GCGGCGTATATGGTGGACAATGCCAACGATGTGCAAACGGAATGGTTTGCCAGCGCGCGTAAAATCGGCGTGACCGCCGGTGCATCTGCGCCGGAAGTGTTGGTCGAATCAGTGCTGGATCGCATCAAGGAGCTGGGTGCAGCCTCAGTCAGTGTGCTCGAAGGTGTAGAGGAATCCGTGCGCTTCCCGTTGCCGAAAGGTTTGAGCGGTTTGCAAAGCATTGAAGTGCGCGTGGAGTCGCTGTAAGAAGTGTATTTGTGATGTGGACGTAGGGTTCGCATCTGGTCGTTCGTCGCCCACGGTCATTCGGGTCATTGTAGGATGGCAGGCCGTGGGGTTTTCTATCTGATGCACGCTTTGATCTATCCTCAAAGCACCTTGACTCCCTTTGATTATGTTGACGCTGAACCCCCATCCTGCCCAAAGTCCAACGATCCCGATGACGGTTGAGGCGAACGTTACCTTGTCGTCCGACGATACGGTGATTTTTTCGTTTCGCGGTCATTATCAGCCGGATGAGCGCGGCTCAATCGGTGTTGCGCTGCCTGCGCCCGCGGCGCCCGCTGAGTGTGATGGCCTTTGGCAACATACTTGCTGTGAAGCTTTTATCTCAGTGCCGAATGCGGCGGATTATTTTGAGTTTAATTTTTCGCCTTCGGGTTGTTGGGCGGCGTATCGTTTTGATGATTACAGGGCTCGGGATGAGTCTTTTCGATATGTGCCAGCCCCTGAAATTAAGTTTAAACACGATGAATATGGGTTTGAGTTGACGGCGACGATTGACTCGGCTGTTTTGTGGTCTCGATGGCCGCAGCACCAAACGTGGCAGATTGGTTTGACAGCCGTGATCGAAGCCACCGACGGTCATAAAACGTATTGGGCCATGCGGCACGATGATATTGAAAAACCGGATTTTCATTTACGCACACAATTTGTATTACCTTTGCACGTATCACATTAATTTAAGAATTGAACTATGAATGCAACGATAACAACACCTACTCACAACGTTTTATTTGGTCTGGATCGGCTGCTGTCCGACGCTGATTTGCAGCGCGAGCTGCGCGGTCGTCGCGTGGCGCTTTTGGCGCATCCGGCTTCGGTCACGCCTGAGTTGGATCACGCCTTGGACGCGTTGGCCAAAGTGCCTGAAATCAAACTGTCGGCGGCGTTTGGCCCGCAACACGGTTTGCGCGGTGATAAACAGGACAATATGGTGGAGTCGCCGGATTTCATTGATTCGGTACACGGCATTCCGATTTTCAGTCTGTATGGCGAGGTGCGCCGTCCGACGGCTGCGATGATGGATAGTTTTGATGTGCTGCTGGTGGATTTGCAGGATTTGGGTTGTCGCATTTATACCTTTATCACCACGTTGCGCTATGTATTGGAAGAGGCCGCAAAATATGGCAAATCAGTTTGGGTTTTGGATCGGCCGAACCCTGCCGGTCGCCCGGTGGAAGGTTTGAGCTTGCGTGCGGGCTGGGAGAGCTTTGTCGGTGCGGGTGAAATGCCGATGCGTCACGGTTTGACCTTGGGCGAGTTGGCACATTGGTTCGTGCGCACCTTGAATTTGGATTTGGATTACCGCGTGATTCCAATGCAAGCTTGGGACACGCAAACAGCGCCAGACTATGGCTGGCCGCAAAATCAACGCAGCTGGATCAATCCGAGCCCGAATGCGCCGAATCTGTCGATGGCGCGTGCGTATGCCGGTACGGTGATGTTGGAAGGGACTACGTTGTCCGAAGGGCGTGGTACGACGCGACCGTTGGAGTTGTTCGGTGCACCGGATATGGATGCGCAGGCGGTTTTGGCGTATATGCACAAAACCGCGCCGGAGTGGTTACACGGTTGTATCTTGCGTCCATGCTGGTTTGAACCGACCTTCCACAAGCATCAAGGTCAGTTGTGCCAAGGGATACAAATTCACGTCGATCATCCGGCGTACGATCATGAGGCGTTTCGCCCTTGGCGTTTGATGGCGCTGGCATTTAAAGCCATTCGCACGATCAACCCCGATTATCCGCTGTGGCGCGATTTTGCCTATGAATATGAGTTTGACCGATTGGCGATTGACCTGATTAATGGCTCGCCGCTGCTGCGCGAATGGGTCGATGATGCGACGACTGCGCCGGCGGATTTGGAGGCGTTGACGCGCGCGGATGAGGCGCGTTGGCTCCAAGAAACCGAGGAATTCAAGCTGTATCGGTGAATGCCGTATGGATAGGAATAATCGATATGCCTGAACGAATCAGTCCACGAAGCAATCGGTTTAATGCGATTGTTCCAGCGCCTTTCGGTGCGGTGGGCATTCGCTTGAATGCGGCGCATACGCACGTTCAGGAGCTGGTGTATTTGCCTGCAAATACGCCGAAGCAAAAAGCCGATGGTCCATTGGCAGAGCGCGCGAGTGAGCAAGTCCAAGCCTTTTTGCTTAATCCGAATTTTAAATTTGATTTGCCTTTGTTGGCGCAAGGAACCGCATTCCAAAATAAGGTTTGGCAGGTGATCGCCAGCTTGGAGGCGGGACAAGTGCTGACCTACAAGCAGATCGGACAGCTCATCCAGTGTGGTGCGCCGCGCGCGGTCGGCGGTGCGTGTGGCGCGAATCCGTATCCACTGATCGTGCCGTGCCACCGCGTGGTGGGGGCGAATGGCATCGGCGGGTTTGCGCAGCACGATGATGGTTTTTACATAGCGGTGAAACGTTGGTTGCTGGCGCACGAGGGGGTTGTGTACGAGTAAGCATTTACTCTCTCTCATAAAAAACGGCAGAGTGATCTGCCGTTTGATTTTTAGTGGTTCTCGTGCTTGTGCTGTTTGCCAGTGTGCATCCAGCTGATTATCATCGAGCTGGCGATGATCGCACCGACCACGCCGAGCGAAATGCCGGTTGGGATTTTATAAATATCCAGCAGCAGCATTTTGATGCCGACGAACATCAGCACAATCGCCAAACCGTATTTGAGCAGGTGAAAACGCTCGTTCCAATCCGCCAGTAGGAAATACAGCGCACGCAGCCCCATGATCGCAAAGATATTCGAGGTGAATACGATGAACGGATCGGTGGTGATCGCGAAAATCGCCGGAATGCTGTCCACCGCGAAAATCAAGTCGGTCAGCTCAATCATCACCACAACCAAGAACAGAGGGGTGAACCAGCGTACGCCGTCTTTGACCACCACGAATTTTTCATCGTGAAACTCCTCGGTGATGCGCAGGTGACCGCGCAGCCATTTGAGCAGCGGATTGTTGTTCAGGTCAGATTCTTTATCCGCCATCAGCAGCATTTTCAAACCAGTCAGTAGCAAGAAGCCGCCGAATACGTACATCAGCCAGTGAAATTGCGTCACCAATGCTGCACCGGCGAAAATCATAATCGCACGCATGATGATCGCGCCCAATACGCCGTAGAGCAGCACGCGTCGCTGATACTGCGGCGGTACGGAGAAAAAGCTAAAGACCATGAGGAACACAAAAATATTGTCCACCGATAGCGATTTTTCGATCAAATAGCCGGTGAAAAACTCCAGTGTTTTCTCTTTCGCCAGTTCCGGTGCGTGGCCTTGCTGCAGCAAATACCACCACAGCGCGCCACCGAAGGCAAACGCCAGCGCGATCCAGATGGCCGTCCAAGTCAACGCTTCTTTTTGCGATACCTGCTGATTTTTTTTACCGCCCAGCCCCCATAGGTCGATCGCCAGTACGATGAGTACGAGGATGAGAAAGCCGATCCATAAGGTCGGCGTGCCAATGCTGGTCAATGTCATAAGGCCTCCTTGTGTGGTGTCGATGGGGTGGGTATGACATCAGGTGATGTGCTTGAATAGATGGTTTTTAAGTGTGGCATCACAACTCCTATTTCAAAAGGTTCGAAAGGTTTGAGGTTTTTCAGACGAATGAAACAGGGGAATGCCAAGTGCGGGATGCGCATGAATGCGTATGAAGATTATGGCAAAACGCTGACCTGTCATCATCTGAAACAAGTCAAAGTCTTGCCCGCGTACACTGTATCAGCAGCATGACGCTGCTCGCTGTACGCACAATACGCCGAGTGCGCAGAGAAAAAACGGCACTGTATTGACGACGTATTGCTTTAGGGGCTACTCCCTTTGATGGTGTTATGATACTAAAGTTGATTAAATTAGTCAACTTTTATAATGCGGCTGGATACTGTGGTACATATGGGTTTGCCTCAGGAATATGGGATAATGGCGCTGATTTTTGAATAGAGCCATCCTATAGACTACGTACGCCATATACACCATGCACGCCAACGACGAAGATTTAATCGACCAGTTCACCAGCCAATTGTGGCTGGCACACGGTTTGAGTGAAAATACGTTGGCTTCGTATGGCTCGGATATGCGGCAATTGGCGCGGTTTATGCAGACGCGGCAAAAGTCGTTGGTGCAAGCGGATGTGGTCGATTTGCAAGCGTATTTGGCGCAATTATTCACCTCGCGAACGGTGAAAAAAAGTACCTCCAGCAATCGCAAGATCAGTTGTTTCAAACGCTTTTACCAATGGCTGTTGCAAAGTCATTTACGCACGGACGACCCAACCGTTGCGCTGGTGCTGGCCAAGCCCAGCGCGCGCCTGCCAAAAAATCTCTCCGAAGCGCAGGTCGAGGCGTTGCTCGCTGCGCCGGATGAAAGCGATCTGGGCGTGCGTAATCGCGCCATGCTGGAGCTGATGTATGCCAGTGGTCTGCGCGTGACCGAGTTGGTCGGGCTGCGTATGTTGGATGTGAGTATGAACGACGGGGTGGTGCGCGTGACGGGCAAGGGCAGTAAAACGCGCTTGGTGCCGTTTGGTGAGGAAGCGGGCGAGCGCTTGCGGCACTATTTGGATACGGCGCGGGTAGCGTTGCTGCGCGGACGTAGCTGCGATGAGGTATTTGTGACCGCGCGCGGTGGTGCGATGACGCGGCAGATGTTTTGGCATGTGATTAAAAAATACGCCACGCAGGCGGGCATACCGCTCAGTTTGATTTCGCCGCATACCTTGCGCCATGCGTTTGCCACGCATTTATTGAATCACGGCGCGGATTTGCGTGTGGTACAGATGCTGCTGGGGCATGCGGATATTTCGACCACGCAGATTTATACCTATGTGGCGCAGGAGCGGTTGAAAAATGTACATGCGCAGCACCATCCGCGCGGTAGTGTGTAAAATTGACCGTTCTTAAGTTATTCATAATCGTTGCACAGTATGCTGGCATACTGCGCTCTGTGCTAAGATGCGCGGCGTTTTGATAGAGGTGTTCGCACATTTTATAGTGGCGCACCATCGACGATACTTTCATAGGGATTATTTTGGACAACCTACACGCTCTATTGAGTTTGATGTTGCATATTGATCAGGAGCTGCGCTCGCTGATCATGCAGTATGGTAATTATATTTACGGTATTTTGTTTGCCGTGGTCTTCGGCGAAACCGGATTGGTGGTTTTTCCGTTTTTGCCGGGAGACTCTTTGCTGTTTTTGGCAGGTGCTTTATCAGCGGATGGATTGATGAATGCTTGGATGCTGACCTTTTTGCTGATTACGGCGGCGGTTTTGGGTAATACGGTGAACTACTGGGTCGGCAGCAAAATTGGCCACAAAGCGTATGAGATTGATACGCCGTGGTTTTCGCATGAACACTTGCGTAAAACCCATGAGTTTTACGAAAAGCATGGCGGTAAAGCCTTGGTTATCGCGCGATTTTTACCGATTATTCGAACCTTTGTGCCCTTTGTCGCGGGGATTTCTGAAATGACCATGGCCAAATTTCAGCGTTGGAATATCATCGGTGCTGTGTTGTGGGTCGTGGCTTTTGTGTGGGGAGGCTATTTTTTTGGCAAGGTCGAGCTAGATGTACTGGGTCATCACATTGCCATTAGAGATCATTTGAGTACCATCGCTTTGCTGGGCTTTGCTGCCGCGTTTGTTCCGGTGGTGTTTGGTGTCCTGTGGCGTTTGTGGGCTGCGCGCTCAAGCAAGCGCGCGAATATGGCCAAAGCATCGCCGACCATTAAGTAATTTTTGCTGCCGTTAAGGCGATATTTTGAAAAGCCCGAATGATTTCGGGCTTTTGATTTTGGTACATCTGTATAAGTATGGGGCTTTTTAAGGGGAATGCACTCAATTGGTACAAAAAGTGGCGAAATTGTGCATTTTCGGCTTGCTTTTCAAAAAAGCCTGAATAATAATCACGGCATGTCGCATTCTGTACTGGTCGGTTGAGCGCGACAATTTAAAATATCTAATGAACGAACGCTTTTGAGTGTCTCGTATCTTACTTTTGGAGAAAACTGATGCATAATGTGTTTAAGTTATTGCCTTTGACTGCTGCAATTGCTTTGGCAGCTTGTGGTGGTGGAGATAAAGCAGCGGGTGGCGCAGCAGGTGGCGACAGCGCTTGCGGTAAATTGGCGGCTGATGAAGTGTGTGTGAAAATCGGTAGCGGCGCACCTAAAACCGGTGGTATCGCTCACTTGGGTAAAGACAATGAAAACGGCGTGCAATTGGCCGTGAATGAAATCAATGCCAAAGGCAATTTGGTAATCGGTGGCAAAAAAGTTAAATTGGCCATGGTTGGTGAAGACGACGCGGGCGATCCAAAACAAGGCCCAGTTGTGGCGCAAAAACTGGTAGACGCAAAAGTGGTGGGCGTTGTTGGTCACTTGAACTCAGGCGTTTCTATTCCTGCGAACGCGGTTTATGCTGCAGCGGGTTTGGCTCAAATCTCTCCATCATCTACCAACCCTGATTACACTCTGAAAGGTAACAAAACACCTAAAGGTTCTGTCAGCTCATACCGAGTGGTAGCGACCGATGCGCAACAAGGTCCATCATTGGCTAAATACATGTTGGCACACAACGGTAAAAGCGTAGCGATTTTGGACGACGCGACTCAATACGGTAAAGGCTTGGCAGATCAAGTTGAAAAAACCATGAAAGAGGGTGGTGCCAATGTGGTGAACCGCGAAGCGGCAACCGATAAAACCACTGACTTTAAAGCGGTGTTGACTAAGATCAAAGGCTTGAACCCAGACTACATTTTCTGGGGCGGTATGGATGACACCGCAGCTACTTTGGTGAAACAAATGAAAGAATTGGGTATTGCGGCGAAATTGGTTTCAGCCGATGGCGCATGTACCGATAAATTCATCGAGCTGTCAGGTGCGGCGGGTAAAGGCACGATTTGTTCGGTAGCCGGTATGCCTTTGGAAAAAATGCCTAAAGGTAAAGACTTTACAGCGAACTACGAAAAAACCTTCGCGGGTCAAAAAGTTCAGATTTACTCTCCATTCTCTTATGATGCAACCTATGCCATCGTAGAAGCGATGAAGATTGCCAACTCATATGATCCAGAAGCCATTGCGGCCGCTATGCCAAAAGTGAACTTCGAAGGTCTGATTGGTCAAATCGCTTTTGATGACAAAGGTGACATCAAAGGTGGTGCAATCTCCATTTTCGAAGCAAAAGACAAATTGGAAGTGGTTGACATCATCAAATAACAACACTGCGCCCCAAGTTATTTAGGATAGCTTGGGGCGTGTGCGTTTGTTGGCATGGCATCTTTTTGATGTCATGCACAAAAGGTGAATTCTTAGGATTCACCGTTTATTATTTTTAGACTCGGATTCTGGTAAAAGCAAAAAAAGATTGCGGCAAATAATAATTTTTTGCAGTCTTTTGTACTTAGTGTTTTTGCTCAAGATCCAAAGTTCACACAAACCGCACACTGGCAATGCTGGTGGCGGATTGAAATTCTAACAAGGGGTGCGACGATGAGTGCATTCGATCTGTTTTTACAACAGTTCATCAATGGCTTAATTAAAGGGAGCCTGTATGCCATGATCGCCTTGGGTTACACCATGGTGTATGGTATTTTGGGTATTATTAACTTCGCTCACGGTGAAGTATTTATGATTGGCGCAATGGTGGCGATGACCGTTACGACCTTGCTGATGAAGGCGGGTTTGTCCGGCGTGGTTTCCTTGCTGATTGCTACTTTGGCAGCGATGGTGGCGTGTATGATCACCAGCTTCTTGATTGAACGCATGGCCTACCGTCCGCTGCGTCATGCGCCAAAATTGGCGCCGCTGATTACCGCAATCGGTGTGTCGTTCATTTTGCAGGCGTTGGTCATGCAGTTCTGGGGGCGTGAGCATTTCCCATTCCCAGATGTTTTCCCGTCCAATCGTATTAATCTGTTTGGCAATGTCGGCATTACCATGCGTGAAATTATCATCATGGTTGTCTCTGTCATTATGATGGGTGGCTTGTTTGTGTTGGTGAATCACACCAAATTGGGTCGTGCGATGCGTGCTACCTCTGAGAATGTGAATGTCACTGCGTTGATGGGGGTCAATCCCAACCGCGTTATTTCCGCCACGTTTATGATTGGTGCGGCTTTGGCGGCTGTGGCAGGCATTTTATTCGCCTCCAACTATGGTGGCAAGGTGCATTTTTACATGGGCTTTATCCCGGGCATGAAGGCCTTTATCGCGGCGGTTTTGGGCGGTATTGGTAATATTCCGGGTGCATTGGTCGGTGGTCTGGCGCTGGGCTTGGTCGAAGCGATGGGCGCAGGTTATATCAGTGCAGAGTATGAGGACGTGTTTGCGTTTGTCGTGCTGGTGGTCGTGTTGATTTTCCGTCCGTCCGGTTTGTTGGGTCAACGTGTCGCAGACCGTGCGTAAGGCGAGGAGAATATAATGGGATTTTTGAAAAAACTCAGCCCGAAAGACTCCATGATTGGAGTGATTTTGTGCATCGTGTTGTTGGCGGTGTTGCCGTTTATTGCTAAAGAGTTGGGTGGTACGACTTGGGTTCGTATTATTGATATGACCTTGTTGTACATCATGTTGGCCTTGGGCTTGAACATTGTGGTCGGTTTTGCTGGCTTGTTGGACTTGGGTTATATCGCGTTTTATGCGGTCGGTGCGTATATGGTGGCTTTGCTGTCATCGTCGCATTTGTCGGATAACTTTGCCTTTTTCCATCAGCACTTCCCGAATGGTTTGCATATTCCGTTGTTGGTCATCATTCCGCTGGGTGCGGCTTTGGCGGCGATTGCGGGGATTATGCTCGGTACGCCAATTTTGAAGCTGCGTGGTGACTACTTGGCTCTGGTAACCTTGGGCTTTGGTGAGATCATCCGTATTTTCATGAACAACTTGGGTAAAAACGAATTTAACTTGACCAACGGTCCGCGCGGGATTAACCGCATTGATCCGGTCAGTATTTTCGGCTTTTCTTTGGATAAGACGATCACCATCGGTGATATTCGCTTGACCAAAGAGTTCTTGTATTACTATCTGTTCTTGATTTTGGCAGCCGTCACTATTTTTGTCTGCTATCGTTTGCAATACTCTCGTTTGGGTCGTGCATGGATGGCGCTGCGTGAAGATGACATTGCGGCCAAAGCGATGGGGATTAACGTGCGCAATGTGAAATTGCTCGCGTTCTCACTCGGTGCGACTTTTGGTGGTGTGGCCGGCGGTATGTTTGCTGCGTTCCAAGGCTTTATTTCTCCTGAGTCATTCTCCTTCATGGAATCAATTGTGATTTTGACCATGGTGGTGTTGGGCGGTATGGGGCATATTCCAGGTGTGGTGTTGGGTGCGATTGTGTTGTACTTCTTGCCTGAGTTCCTGCGCTTTACCGTTGAGCCGATGCAAAAGGCTATGTTTGGCAAACTGCTCATTGATACCGCGATTTTGCGTCAGTTGATTTTGGGTCTGTGTATGGTGTTGATTATGTTGTTCCGTCCGAAAGGATTGTGGCCAACGCCTGAACGCAATGATAAAAAAGATGATGACATTACTAAAAATGTCGCCAATAAACCCAAAACCGTCGCATAAAGGAGAGAATGATGAGTCAAAACAATGTCATGCTCTCAGTGAAGGGCGTACACAAAAGCTTCGGTGGTTTGAAAGCCTTGTCCGATGTCGGCATTGAGGTCAAGAAGAACACCGTTTATGGTTTGATCGGCCCGAATGGTGCGGGTAAAACCACATTTTTTAACGTGATTACTGGCCTGTACGAGCCGGATCAAGGCGAGTTTGTTTTGGATGGCAAACCATATGAGCCGACTGCGGTACATGAAGTGGCCAAGGCCGGTATCGCGCGTACGTTCCAAAACATTCGCTTGTTCGGTCAAATGACGGCGGTGGAAAATGTCATGGTGGGGCGTCACGTGCGTACGCATGGTGGTGTCCTCGGCTCGATTTTGGGGCTGAAATCGGTGCGTGACGAAGAGAAAGCGATTCGTGCGCGTGCGATGGAGTTGCTCGATTATGTGGGTATTGGCAAATACCACGACTATGTGGCGAAAAATCTGTCGTATGGTCACCAACGTCGTTTGGAAATCGCGCGTGCCTTGGCGACTGAGCCCAAGCTGTTGGCGTTGGACGAGCCTGCTGCGGGCATGAACGCGACTGAAAAAGTGGAGTTGACCCAGTTGCTGCGCAAGATCAGTAACGATGGCGTTACCATTTTGATTATTGAACACGACGTGAAATTGGTCATGGGCTTGTGTGACGAAATGACCGTTTTGGACTACGGTAAAATTTTGGCACAAGGTCTGCCTGAAAACGTGCGCAAAGATCCGAAAGTGATCGAGGCGTATTTGGGAGGACATCACGCATGAGTACAGCTATGAATACAAATCAAAAACCTTTATTGAGCATTAAAGGGCTGCAAGTGGCCTATGGCGGTATCCAAGCGGTCAAAGGCGTGGATATGGACGTGTACCAAGGTGAATTGGTCACGCTGATTGGCGCGAATGGCGCGGGTAAAACCACGACACTCAAGGCATTGATGGGCTTGCTGCCGTACAAAAACGGTGATATTTTCTTCAATGGCAAATCCATCAAAGGTGTGCCTACTTGGGAATTGCTCAAACAAGGTTTGGTCATGGTACCAGAAGGTCGTGGCGTATTCGCGCGTATGACCATCGTGGAAAATCTGCAAATGGGTGCGTATTTGCACGACGACAAAGAGGCATTTGAGCGTGGTGTGGATTATGCATTTACCACCTTTCCGCGTTTGAAAGAGCGTGCGAATCAGCTCGCAGGGACGATGTCCGGTGGTGAGCAACAGATGTTGGCGATGGCGCGTGCGCTGATGAGCCAACCGAAATTGCTGATTCTGGATGAACCATCCATGGGCTTGTCGCCGGTGCTGACGGAAGTGATTTTCAATGTGATTGAAAAAGTTTCCAGCGAAGGCATGACCGTGATCTTGGTAGAGCAAAATGCGAACCTCGCGTTGCAAGCCGCGGATCGTGGCTATGTGATGGATTCCGGTAATATGATTATGACCGGTGATGCGCAACTGCTGCTCAGCGATCCGAAAGTTCAAGAGGCGTATTTGGGTGCTTAATTGCCCTTATTGCGAATGCTGAACCTCTCAAAAACCCTCGCCTTAGCGAGGGTTTTTGTATGCGCGAGGATCATTTGCTTGTATGAGTGCGGTGGCTGAGGCGTTGTTTTTTAGGCGAAAAATCAGCAACAACACGGTTAATGATAATAATTTGCATTTGTGCTTATCTGTTTGCGCTATAATATGCCCTCATTAAGTGAAGGGCATTATCCATCATGCTCGCACGCATTTTGTTGAATGACAAGAATACCCATGAACTCATTACTGAACTTAAACCAAGCGCCGGTCGGTCTGAATTTGACCATCGATCAATTGCGTGTTCCTGAGGATGCCCAAGATTGGCAACCGTGGTTGGAGGAAATAGGCTTTCTACCCGGCGAGCAGGTCACAGTGCGTCGACGCTCGCTGCTGCGCAAAGGTGCCGTGGTGGTGCGCGTGGGGCATTCGACCTTTGCGCTGCATCCTGAGGAAGCGGCTTGTGTTTGGGTTGTGGCTGATGCGCCACATACGGCAGAAGCAGCGCGTGCGCCATTTCAGACTGAGGCGGGTGTATGACTGAGCAGAAAATTCATGTATTTCCTACCGGCGCGCTGGTGGCTTTGGTGGGGAATCCCAATTGTGGTAAAACCGCTATTTTCAATGCCTTGACCGGCAGCCGACAAAAAGTCGCCAACTACGCGGGCGTGACGGTCGAGCGTAAAGAAGGACGTTACTCCTCTGCCTCGGGTGAAACCTTGCGTATATTGGATTTGCCCGGTACTTACGGTCTGTATCCACGCTCGCCGGACGAGCAAGTAACTTGCGATGTGCTGGCTGGCAAAGCCAAAGGCGAAAAGCGTCCGGATTATGTGGTCTGTGTATTGAACGCGACCAATCTGCGTCGAGGGCTGCGATTGGTGTTGTCCGTACAGCGTTTGGGCATTCCGATGATCGTGACGCTCAATATGATGGATGTGGCCAAGCGACGCGGTATCGAGATTGATAAAGCGATGTTGAGCGAGCGCCTCGGTGTGCCGGTGGTGGAAACCATTGGTGTGAAAAATGGGGGCGTGACTGAATTGGCGGCTGCATTGGCGAACGTGCGTCAATTGACCCCTCCGCCTCCGCCGCCTCATCCACATCACGCGCACAAGGCCGCTCATCCGCACGCGCATGAGGACGATCAAGCGCAGGTGCGGACGATTTTGCGTGAGTTAAATTTGGAGCAGGCGATGCCGATGACCTTGTCGGATCGCATCGACCGCTGGGTGCTGCATCCGGTGTTGGGTTCGATCACGCTGGCGGTGCTGCTATTTGTGATTTTTCAAGCGGTTTTTTCATGGTCTGAATGGCCTATGGGTTTAATCGAGACGGCAACCACCGCGGTGGGTGACTGGCTCGGCAGTTTGTTGCCGGATGGTATTTTGCGCAGCTTTGTGGTCGATGGTTTGGTCGCTGGTTTGGGCGGTGTATTGGTGTTTTTGCCGCAGATCATCGTGCTGTTTTTCTTTATTTTATTGTTGGAGGAAACCGGCTATCTGCCACGCGCGGCATTGCTGCTGGATCGCGTCATGGGGACCGTCGGTTTGTCAGGGCGCTCGTTCATTCCCTTGCTGTCCAGCTTCGCTTGTGCGATTCCGGGGATTATGGCGACGCGTACGATCGCCAATCCGCGCGATCGATTGGTGACGATTTTGATTGCGCCGCTGATGACCTGTTCGGCGCGTTTGCCAGTGTATGCGCTGCTGATCGGCGCATTTATTCCAGCGCGTGAATTGGGTTGGGGCGTGAATACGCAGGGCATTGCGTTGTTTGTGCTGTATTTTGCTGGCATTATCGGTGCTTTTTTGGTGGCGTGGGTGTTGCAGTGGTTTGGCGCGAATCAACACCGTCGTACATTGATGCTGGAGCTGCCGGATTACCATTCGCCGAGCTGGAAAAATCTGTTGCTCGGCTTGTGGCAACGGGTCGAAATTTTCCTGAAACGGGTCGGCGGGATTATTTTGACTTTGACCGTCATCATGTGGTTTTTGGCCTCGTTTCCAACCGCGCCGGATGGGGCGACGGGGGCGTCGATTGAGTACAGTTTTGCAGGGATGATCGGGCATGCGCTGAACTATATTTTCGCGCCCATTGGGTTTAACTGGCAAATCAGCGTGGCGCTGATTCCAGGGCTGGCGGCGCGTGAGGTGCTGGTCAGTGCGCTGGGTACGGTGTACTCCATTGCTGGAGATGATAGCGGCGGTGTGCTGTCGTCGGTGATTGCGCAGCAGTGGTCGATGGCGACGGCGTATTCACTGTTGGCGTGGTTTGTGTTTGCGCCGCAGTGTTTGTCCACCATCGCGGCGATCAAGCGCGAAACCGGCGGTTGGAAAATGCCGTTGATCACGATGGGGTATTTGTTTGCGCTGGCGTATTTGGCCTCGTTCGTGACCTATCGTTTGGCTTTGGCTTGGTTATAAGATACTTTTTCGCATGACGCCCATTCAGCCCGCAGCGCTCTGCGGGTTTTTGCTATCCTTGGTTTGAGCAGCACAGATGGTCATGTTCGAGTGATAACGAGTGTGGTAAAATAAGCAGTTGTTTCTTTTAATTGTTTAGGATGCCGTGCGGTGATGGGCGGTGTCTGTTTTCGCAAGTGAACCGCTATGCACAAAATTCGTCGAAATTTTCCCGTTTGGACCCCGCATGTGACCGTCGCCGCTGTGGTTGAGCGCATGTTTGGTGATGAAAAACGTTTCCTGATGGTCCGCGAAGAAACCCGTCGTGGGGTGAAAATCAATCAACCGGCGGGGCATTGGGAAGCCAATGAGACTTTAGAGGAGGCGGTGCAGCGCGAAGTCATGGAAGAGTCTGGCTACGCATTCACGCCGACGGCTTTGCTCGGGATATACATTTCCGACCGCTGGGACAAAGACATCACCTATCTGCGCTTTACCTTCATCGGTACGGTCAGCGACGATGCGGTGACGCATGAGCTGGACGAAGGCATCATCGAAGCCGAGTGGCTGACCTATGACGAAATCATGGCAAACGAATCCATGCACCGCAATCGCATTGTGGCGCAATGCTTGCGTGATTATCAAGCCGGTCGTCGCATGGATTTGGCGCAATTGACCGACCTGCGAGGTGCGTAATATGAGCAAACGGCGCGTCGTTGTCGGGATGTCGGGCGGTGTGGACTCCTCTGTCACCGCGTGGTTGCTCAAACAACAAGGTTACGAAGTCATCGGCCTGTTCATGAAAAACTGGGAAGACGATGACGACTCCGAATACTGCTCCTCACGCCAAGACTGGATTGACGCGGCTTCGGTGGCCGATACCATAGGCGTGGACATCGAAGCGGTCAACTTCGCCGCGGAGTACAAAGACCGCGTATTCGCTGAATTTCTGCGTGAATACAGCGCCGGCCGCACACCCAATCCCGACGTGCTGTGCAACGCCGAAATCAAATTCAAAGCCTTTCTCGATCATGCCATGAGTCTCGGTGCTGAGCTCATCGCCACCGGCCACTACGCTCGCGTGCGCGAAGTGAATGGCTACTATCAGTTGCTCAAAGGGCTGGACGCGAGCAAAGACCAAAGCTACTTTCTGCACCGTCTGAACCAAGCTCAATTGTCGAAAACTCTGTTTCCGCTCGGTGAAATGCCGAAGACCCAAGTACGCGACATCGCACAACAACTCGGCCTGTCCAACGCGGCGAAAAAAGACTCTACCGGCATTTGCTTCATCGGCGAGCGGCCGTTTCGCGATTTTCTCAATCGCTACCTGCCGACGCATCCCGGCCCGATGAAAACGCTCGATGGTCGTACGGTCGGCGAGCACGTCGGGCTGTCGTTCTACACCTATGGTCAGCGCAAAGGCATCGGCATTGGCGGGGACAAAAAAGGCACGGGCGAACCATGGTTCGCCGCACACAAAGATCTGGAAAACAACATCCTCTACGTCGCGCAAGGGCACGATCATCCGGCGCTGCTCTCAACCGAATTGCATG
>CAZCDD010000013.1:0-14597 GCA_964497405.1 uncultured Hydromonas sp.
ACGACGTGCGTTTTGTCGAGGACGACTGGGAAAATCCGACGCTCGGCGCGTGGGGTTTGGGCTGGGAGGTCTGGCTCAACGGTATGGAGGTTACGCAATTCACCTATTTCCAACAAGTCGGCGGCATTGACTGCAAACCGGTTTTGGGCGAAATCACCTACGGTCTGGAGCGTCTGGCGATGTACCTGCAAAAAGTCGAAAACGTCTATGACCTGGTGTGGACGCGCTGGGAAGAAAATGGCGTGACGCATGAATTGAAATACGGCGACGTGTTCCACCAAAATGAAGTGGAGCAGTCCACCTATAATTTTGAATATGCCAATGCCGACGTGCTGTTCCAACATTTTGCCGACCACGAACGCGAAGCGAAAAAGCTCATGGGCGAGAACCCCGACACCGGCGAAGTGATCGAAGGCGCGCGCAAACTGGCGTTACCAGCGTATGAACAGGTGCTCAAAGCCGCGCATACTTTCAATCTGTTGGACGCGCGTGGTGCGATCTCGGTGACCGAACGCGCTGCCTACATCGGTCGCATTCGCAATCTGTCGCGCAAAGTGGCGCAGACCTATTATGAGTCGCGTGAAGCGTTGGGCTTCCCAATGAAACCTGCGCCGATTGAGTTTGTGGCTTAAAGGACAGAGTCGATGCGCAGCATAGATGCAGCAGAATTGGCAGCGATAGACGCGCAGGTCGTGCGTACGGAGGAATTACACGGCTTGCGTTGTCCCATGCCGATTTTGCGCACCAAAAAAGCCTTGGCACAAATGACGCACGGGCAAATTCTCAAAGTCGTCACCACCGATCCGGCGGCGGTGGATGATTTGGCCGTATTCACGCAGCAAACCGGACATCGGCTGTTGGCGCAAGCCACAAGCGCCGATGGAGCCAGCGTCACCCACTGGATTGCGCATAAATAACGTCGCGTCACCAAAGCGTGTCATCATTCTGCACGCGGGGTGCGACACAAAAACAACACCCAAAAGAATCAGATGCCCGAAAAAGAGTAGAAAAAGCGGGGAAATGATGCATTGGGCGTATATCATAAAATAATGTCCGATTGACATACTCAACTTATGGTATTTTTATACTGAGTTTGGGGCGTCCCATTCATCATCCATGCGGCATTCGGACAGTAAAATAGGTTAATTTAGCTTTAAATATGGGGGCAGTATGAGCGCGTACGAAAACAGCAATTCAACATATTCACGCCTTAGCTGGTGGCAGAGGGGGCTGATGCGCTTGGCGCTGGTCGGTGCGTCTTTGTCTTTAGTGGCCTGTGTGGAGATCAACGGTAAAGCCGATGTTGATGCCAAAGGTCATGTCAAAGTGGTGACTACCTATGATTTTTCTAAAGTATTCAATAATTTAAAAGGTCAAAATCCAGCGCTGACCGAGCGTATGGAAGGTTTTGACTGCAAAATTTTCGTGAGCAAAAGCCCGAACTTCAAATGTGAAGACGAAGGCACTTTGAAATACAAAATGTCCGATGAAATGGACAAGCCAGAAGGCGTGACGCTGGATGAGAAAACCGGCGAATTGAGCTTTGATGCGGTGAAATTCTTTGCTACCGTGACCGATATTAAAGGCATGGTACAACGTGATGGTGCGCAAGGCGCATTGATCGGTCCGGACGTCGGGCCGTTGTTGCCATTGCAAAGCGCGCGTCGTCAGACCTACCAAAACGAAGGTTTGAGCATTGTGCTGAAAACCCAGTTTGCCAACGACATCGTGCGTGTGGATGGTCAAGAGGTGAAAAATGGCGGTCGTGAGCTGACCATCAACTTCATGGATATTGCCGACAAACCATCGTATGTGATCGTCACACGACCACAACAATCCAAAGGCGGCACATGGTTCTTCGTCATTGCGGTGCTAGCGCTGTTGGCACTGGCCGTGTGGTTCTTGTGGCGTAAAAACAAAGGTAACAACAACGGTAACGGCGGCAATGGTGGCAATGGTGGTTCACCTTCTCCAGTCGCTCCTACACCGAGCACATCCGACACCGCAAATAATGCAGCACCTGCTGCGGCAGCTGCAGTGGCAGCGGCCGCACCGCTGGTCTCCAGCGTAGCAGATGATGTATCTGAGGAGTGGGGGGCAGAAAGTGCCGTGGTCGTTGCAGATGCCTACGTTAGCCCTAACCCCGATCATACCGAGGCTGCGCAGCCGAGTGAGCAAGAGCCGCACCTGAGCAAGGGTCAGCGTCTCGCGCAGGTGATTTCTGCCGCCGCAGTCGGCGTGGGCAGTTCGGCCGTTGGCGGTGGTGCGCATCACACGGTGGAAGAGGTTTTGGTGCATGAGGCAACCGAAAACGTGGGTCAGGCGATTGTGGATGAGCACGCAAGTGATGCGGTTGAAAAAAAGCCTGAACAGTCCGAATCGGTATAAATAGGCTCAGTGCATCGTTTTGGGTGAGAACCTGAGCGATGCTGGGACCAAGCCGATGCACATCGGTGCAATCTTAAAAACGGGGGTATAGCCCCCGTTTTTTACGAATCAATATAGATGAATCAAACATCAACCCCATCCACGATGGGCTGTGGGAGTTGTTCACGATGAATATTTTAATCAGTTACGCCATTGCTGCTGAGCGCGTTCGGATCGAGTTTGCGGGCTGTCGGGTGCGTTATTGCGAAACGGGAATCGGCAAGGTGAATGCGGCCTTGGCGGTGTATGAGGCGGTGCAGGCCGAGCGTCCCGATCTCGTTCTGAATGTCGGCACGGCAGGCTCGGTCACCCATGCGGTGGGCAGTATTTTGGCGTGCGCGCGGTTTATTGACCGCGATATGATACAGCTCAAGGATTTTGGTGTGCCGTATCAGCATGATTTCAGTGCGGAGTTGGCGCAGGTGCCGTTGTTGCGTGATCTGGATTGCGCTCATGTGTGCAATACCGGTGACAGCTTTGTGACGCAGGTGATTGAGCAGGCGGATGTGGTGGATATGGAGAACTTCGCGGTGGCGGAGGTGTGCCATCGAGTCGGTATTCCGCTGGTCTCTGTGAAATACATCACGGATCGCATTGGCGAAAATTCGATACAACATTGGGAAGAGAAGCTGCATGAGGCGAACGTCGGATTGCAGGCTTTTTTTGATCGCTGGTCAATGAACTGGGCGGCACGATGAGCGATTCAAAAGAAGAGGCTAAATTAGGTTTGTCTTTGAGCTTGGCGCAAAAACACCATCGCTGGGTGGCTTTGGCCGTGGTGTGGGTGGCATATATATTGTCATTTTTTCAGCGTTTTGCGCCGACCAGCATTGCGCAGGATTTGTCCGCCGCTTTTCAGATTTCAGCAACCTCGCTGGGCGCTTTGGCGGCGACGTATTTTTATGTCTATACCGTGACGCAGATTCCGACAGGCGTCTTGGTCGATACATGGGGGCCGAGGCGAATTTTGGTGGTCGGTGGGCTGATTGCTGGGGTTGGTAGTGTGCTGTTTGGCTTGGCGCCGAGCTTTTCGTGGGCTTTGCTTGGGCGGACTTTGATTGGTTTGGGTGTGTCGGTGACCTTTATCGCCATGCTGAAGCTGGTTGCGCTGTGGTTTGAAGAAAACCGCTTTGCCACGCTGGTCGGGGTGTGTCTGCTGATCGGCAATCTGGGTTCGGTGCTGGCAGGGTCGCCTTTATCCGCAGCGGCGCAGATGTTGGGGTGGCGCAAAATTTTTGTGCTGGTCGGCGTGTTGTCGTTGATCGGAGCGGTCTTGTGCGCTTGGGTTGTGCGTGACAAGCCCAGAGTGCTCAACGATGACCATCAGGTGCGTGGTGCCTCAAGCCATATGCCTTGGCCTCAGGTTTGGGCGGGTTTGAAAAGCGTGATTGCCAATCGCGATACTTGGCCGACGGTATTGGCGAATGCAGGGATTTCCGGTTCATTTTTTGCGTTTGCCGGTCTGTGGGCAACGCCGTATTTGATGCAGGTGCATGGCTTTTCCAAAGGGGTGGCATCGACGCATTTGTCTTTGTGGTTCGGTGGGTTTGCAGTCGGTGGCTTTTTTATCGGTTCGTTGTCGGATCGTCTGGGTTGGCGCAAGCCGGTGGCGATGGTGGCGGCGTATTGCTATGCTGCGATTTGGCTGCTGCTGGCGTCCTGTATGGCTTTGCCGACTTCGTTGACCTATGGTTTGTTCGCGCTGTTGGGCGTGCTGACTTCCAGTTTTAGCCTGACTTGGGCGTGCGCGAAGGAGGTGAATCCGCCGCATTTATCGGGGATGTCCACCAGTGTGGCGAATATGGGTGGATTTTTGGCCGCAGCTTTGATGCAGCCCTTGTTTGGCTGGGTGATGGATTGGGGCTGGCATGGGACTTTGGAGGGTGGCGCGCGCGTGTACGATGTGGGTACTTGGCAATACGGCATGGCAGTGATGACGTTGCTGGCGGTGCTTGGTGCCTTGGCCACTGGGTGGTTGCGTGAAACCCGCTGTCGCAATATTTGGCAAGCTCGATCCTGATCCGATGGGATTTACAAAACTTTACAGGGCGCACATCATTGCTTGAAACGGCGCGCATATAGTGTACTCAAGAGTGATCAAACGGATTTTTAACGACTCAGGAGGCATTATGAAAAGCGCATCAATGAAACGTGACGGCGTGGCAGCTGTCTTGACAATGGCTGGGGCAGGCACTTATCCGGTGTACGCACATATGACAGCACCCACCCTGTCCGAACAGGAGGCGCATGGTTTGATTCGCATGTTGGAAGAGGAAAAACTGGCGGGTGATGTGTATCAGACCTTGTATGAAAAAACCGGTGTGCGCAATTTTGCGAACATCGTGCGCAGTGAGCGCCAACATCAAAGTGCCGTACAGGGTTTATTGCAAACCTACCGCATTACCGATCCGAGCGTAGGGAAAAAAGTAGGCGAGTTTTCCGATCCTGAATTCACTCGGCTGTACCAACAATTGGTTACACAAGGTTCAGGTTCTACGGTGGATGCGTTGAAAGTCGGCACTTTGATTGAGGAGCTGGACATCGCCGATCTGAACGCGCTGTCACGTCAGACCCAACGTGCTGATGTACTGCGTGTGTACAGCAATCTGACACGCGGCTCGCGCAATCATCTGCGCGCGTTTGACGCCACGCTCAAACGTCAGTCGGGCGCCAGTGCTTACCAACCGCAGCATTTGACTCAAGCGCAATACAATGACATCATCAACTCGGCGCACGAACGCGGCGGCATGGGCGGCATGAAGGGAGCGGGTGGTGGTATGGGGCGACGTTGGTAAAAATCCATCGTGTTGATAAAAAAAGCGAGCCAATGGCTCGCTTTTTGATTGTGACAACCTATGTTTTTACCCCTCGTCCGCTTGCGGAAGAGGGGAAAGGGTGGGTTTTAACCGATTGATTTAAAAAGGTTCATTTTCAACCCCCTCTCCCTATATCCCTCTCCCCGAGGGGCGAGGGACTTTGTCAACAGCCTCAAAGCAATTATTGGCTCGCTTTTGTGTCGGGCAGTGCGTAATTACTCCGCCATGCCGCCGATCACTTGGCTAAAACCACCATCAACGTAGGTGATTTCCGCAGTTACGCCTGCGGCCAAATCAGAGAGCAAGAATGCGGCCACATTGCCCACATCTTCAATGGTCACATTGCGACGAATCGGTGCGGTGGCTTCGACTTCGCTCAGGATTTTGTCAAAGCCTTTGATGCCTTTGGCAGCCAAAGTGCGAATCGGACCGGCAGAAATGCCGTTCACACGCACGCCTTTAGGCCCCATGCTGCTGGCCAGATAGCGCACGGATGCTTCCAATGAGGCTTTGGCCAAGCCCATGGTGTTGTAGTTGGGGACGACTTTCATCGCGCCCAAATAAGTCAGGGTCAACAATGAGGCGCGATCAGACAACATGGATTGCGCGGCTTTGGCCAACGCAGGGAAGCTGTACGCTGAGATGTCGTGCGCGGTTTTGAAGGCTTCGCGAGACAAACCTTCGAGGAAGTCGCCGGCAATGGCTTCTTTGGGGGCAAAACCAATGGCGTGTACCAAGCCGTCCAGTTGCGGCCATACTTGGCGCAGTTGGCTAAATACCGCGTCGATTTGTGCATCGTCGCTGACATCGCACTCATACACCAAATTCGAGCCAAATTCGTTGGCAAATTCGGTGATGCGGTCTTTGAACCGTTCGCCCACGTAGGTGAATGCTAACTCTGCGCCCTCACGATGGCACGCCTGCGCAATGCCGTAGGCAATCGAGCGATTCGACAGTACGCCCGTCACTAAAATACGTTTCCCTTGTAAAAATCCCACGGTGTTCTCCTCTTTCTTCTGGCCGACCCGTAAAGGTCAGATGGGTTGGATGGTTTGACTCTTGATGAATTGTTGGTTGCTCCTGGTTGGGAGCAACCGCTTTATTTTTTCTTCGGCAATATCACGGTGCTGCTGGCGCTACTGCCTTTGCTGCCGCTTTTGCCACTTCCCGTCGCTGGAGCGCTGGATGCCGCTGCTTTGCTGGCAGGTTTGACTGCGGGTTTGAGCTCGGGCTTGACCGGTGCTTTTGCCGCAGGTTTGGCTTCTGCCTTGTTGCTTATTTTACCTGTAGTTGCCGTTTTTTGCGGGCTTTGTTGTGTCGCTGCGGCCTTGTTTTTGGTGCTAACGGCGGCGCGTTGCGCAGCGGCTACGGGTTTGTTATCCGGTTTTTTAGGCTCTGGTTTGTTGGGTACGGTGGTTTTGCTCGCATTTTTGACGTTGTCTTTGTCGCTGTTTTTAGTTGATGCGATTTTGCTGGCTTTCGGTACTTCTTTGGCGACAGGAGGGTTTTTCGGATTGGCCGCGAGTTTGGCTGCACTGGATTGACTCGCTACCTTGTTTGTGGTGTGGGTAGCTTGAGGTTTTTCCTTGACTACGATAGGTGCTTTGATCGTGGTTTTAGGCGCAGCGCTTTGTGGCGCTCGGTAGTTGGTTTTTGTGACGGCTTTTGCTGGCTCTTTGGGACGCGATACGGCGGAGACGACTGCGGCGGCGATCACTGCTTTTTCGGTGGTGGAGAGTCCGTTTTTAGCGGGCGGCGTAGTGACTACGGCAGGTGTTTCGACCAGTGGGGTGCCTGTATCCGGAATGATGATGCTGTCGGTGCTGTAAGTACTGGCTGCGGGAACGGCCTTGTCCGTTGCTGCGGTAGCGGCACTTACGCTATTGTTCGCCGTGGTTGGAGCGGCGGTGGTTTCGATACTCGGGCGAGCCACTTCTGCGGCTGGTAACGTCGGTGCCGTTTGGGTGATTTGGGCAATCGGATCTGGGGTGATATCGGCTGTTTCTGCCACAGGGGCGGTCTTGGCCACCGGCGGCATAACGAGGATATCGGCTTTTTGGTTGTCAGCGATGCGCGTAGGGCGAGGTGCGGTGTCTATGCTCGGTTCCGGTGTGCGGATGACCACCGGTGTTGCGTTGTAGGCACGCGCGCTGGGTGTGCTGGGCGCGCTGCTGATGAGTGTGCTCAATTGGTCGGCATCGCTGGCTTCGGCCACCAGACCGGTCGTAGCGCGGCCAGGTGCGGTGATGTTGCTATTGCTGCTGATTCCTGTGCTGGCTACTAGGCCTGAGGTGTCGTAGCTGTTGTAGTCGGTGATGCCGACATCGCCGGTGATTGAGCGCACGCTGGAGTTGAGTGCCAAATATGGGATTTCGTCGTTTTTGCGGGTGCGCGGAACGATAAGCGTGGAGTCTGCGCGTACATAGTTGTGGCTGTATGGGATGCTGTTGAGCTCGCGCAGGCGATTCTCATCCGTATGGTATTTGTTGGCAATGTCGCTCAGTGCTTCGGTACTGTAGGTGGTGTAGGTGGTCAGGCTGGCCAATTGGCGCGTATTGTCGCTCAAGGCTCGGCGAAATTCATCGGCACGATCGGCGGGTACGATGATTTTGCTGTTGAGCGCAGCAACGATCACGGGTTTTTTATGTGCGGGGTTGAGGCGTTTGAATTCGTCTTCGGATAGATTGGCTAAATCGGCTGCGGTGGATACGTCGATGTCACGGGTGACGAGGACGGCTTCGTGGCGCAATCGGTTGGGGATGCTGGGCAGACTGATGCCGTACACGGATGGGTTGCGCACGATGTTTTTGATCGCTTGCAGTTTGGGTACGTATTGGCGCGTTTCCAGCGGCATATTGATGTCGGTGTATTTGCCGCTGCCGCCTGCGGAGAGGGAGCGGCTGACGGCGCGATTGACGTTGCCTTGTCCCCAGTTGTAGGCGGCCAGTGCCAGATGCCAGTCGCCGTACATATTGTACAGGCGTTGCAAATAATCCAATGCGGCGCTGGTCGAGGCCATCACGTCGTTGCGTTGATCGGCAAAGCGGTTTTGCTGCAATGAGAAATCGCGTCCCGTGGCGGGCATGAATTGCCACAAGCCTGAGGCCGCAGCCGAGGATTTGGCCGAGGTGACGAAGGCGCTTTCAACAAACGGCAGTAGTGCCAGTTCGGACGGCATGCGGCGACGCTCAACTTCATCCATAATCAGGTAGAGAAAATCACCGGAGCGTGTGGCCATGCGACCGACATAGTCAGCGCGAGTAGCGTAGTAGTTTTCGCGCGCACCGACTTCGGCGTTTTCCAGTTCGGGCATGGCAAATTTGTCACGGATGCGTTGCCAGATGTCGTTGGAATGGGCGGATTGGATTTTGTGCGAGCTCGTGCTGGTTCCTTGTGGGGTTGAGCAGGCGGTCATCAACAGGGCCGATAGGGCGATCAGAGAGGCTTGGGTGCTCAATCGCAGACGCAAAGGCATTTTTTTGCCGCTGCTCTGGGTTGTGTTTTGATGTTTCCATGGGGTTTTGCGCAACATAAAATTCCTTCATGCTCGGCGGATCATATCGGCCGAGGGAGGCGTTCAGCGGGGGCTGAGCGTCGTTAAATTCGGTTCTTCAATTCGCGGCACAGGGTAAACAGTGCCAATGCCCACTCAGGGCGTGTCATCTCTGCAGCGAGTCGGACTGGCTCCAAACCCTCGCTCTGCGCCAAATCATTCAATCCCGCGATCCAATCGGTATCAAAGGGAACGTCGGCTGCGCGCATTTGAACGGCGCGGCAAAACGGATTGATGCTTTTTTCCACCTTGAGCGAGCTGGGCAGGCTGGGTAAGCCGCTTTCGCGCGCGTATTTTACCTGATTTAGGTGGCTTTGAGTGGCCTCGTGCGTGCTCTGGATGCGCAGGGCAAAGGTCAGATTGCTCAAGGTATACTCATGCGCACAGGCGATCAGCGTTTGCTCCGGTAGCTGCAAAAATTGTGCTATGGTTTCAAAGGCTTGCGCCATCGTGCCATCAAAAATCCGTCCACAACCACCACTGAATAAAGCATCGCCGCAGAATAGCACAGGGCTTTGGAGCAAATGTGGACAGTAGTAACTGATGTGATCGTAGGTATGTCCGGGCGTGGCGAGCACCTGTATGGCGATATCGCTGAACGATAAAGTCAGTGAAGTGGGCGCATGAATGCGCTCAGTCAGACCGTCTATGCGCTCGGAGTCGCCGATGATGCGCCCCTGCACCAGCGGCGCCAGCTCGGCGATGCCCTCGATGTGATCGTAGTGGTGGTGCGTTATCAATAGATCGGCCAGTATCAAACCGTGTTGCGCGATATAATCTCGCACAGGTTGCGCCAGTGACGGATCGATGACCCATGCGTGGGTTTGATTGCGGATCAACCAAATATAGTTGTCACTGCGTGCGGGTAGGGCGATCAAGGCATAATCGACATGCTGGCCGAGTTCGATGCCCTGATTTTTCTGAACGGATGTATGGGTCATAAAGCGTTCCACTAAATTCAATCATGAGTACACAGCAACAGTCTTTCGAGCCATTGCCGCCATCCGGCGCTTCATCGGACAACACCACAGGTGCGGACTGGCTCTGTGTGTCAGGTCGTGCGGTCACCGCGTGGGAGCAACAGTTACTCAACGAATGGCTGGCCGATGCTTTTGGCTATTATGCCATTCAATTGGGGCACTATGGGCGGATTGCCGCGCTTGCGGGCAATCGCTGCTCGGAGCGCTATGCGATTGAACGTGGGTATGAGCATATTCAGCCGAGCCAGCCGGATGAGGCGGGCGTACGTCGTTTGGACGTGGCGGATTTTTCGGTGTTGCCGTTTTCCAGCGACAGCTTGGACGTGGTGATTTTGCCGCATACGCTGGATGAGCACCCCGACCCGCATGGCGTACTGCGCGAGGCGTATCGCGTACTGCGAGCCGAAGGGCGGATGATTATTTTGGGCTGCAATCCGTTGAGCTTGTGGGGGCTACAGGCCAAATTTCAGAGCCAAAATCGCTTTGGTGTGTATCCTCATTTACCTCATCCGCCGCTGCATATTGGTCGCCTCAAGGATTGGATCGAGCTGCTCAACTGCGACGTCATGCAGGGCAAATATGGTTGCTACACGCCGTATGTGACGCAGCAAAAATGGCTCGAACGCAGCGCATGGCTGGAAAAAGCCGGTGATCGCTGGTGGGGCTTTGCCGGTGCGGTGTATGCCTTGTTGGTGGTCAAGCGGGTGTATTCGCCGACGCTGGTCGGCTTGATTGACGAGAAAAAATTGAATAAAAAATGGGTGGTGCAGCCGGCGGTGCGGGTGGATGGTCGCATCGAGACATCGGAGCAAGCCTTAGCCACCCAACATCATGAATGAGTGAGATGCAGAGCAAAAAAATTGTTGAAATTTACACCGACGGCGCGTGCAAAGGCAATCCGGGTGTGGGTGGCTGGGGCGCGCTGTTGCGCTATGGCGAACACGAAAAGGAGCTGTTCGGCGGCGAAGCGCATACCACCAATAACCGCATGGAGCTACTGGCGGTGATCGAAGGGCTGCGCGCGCTGAAAAAACGTTCGCAGGTCGAAATTTACACCGACTCGCAGTATGTGCAAAAAGGCGTGACCGAGTGGTTGGAGAGCTGGAAAGCCCGCGGTTGGAAAACCGCGAGCAAGCAAGCGGTCAAAAACGACGACCTGTGGAAAACACTGGACTCGTTGCTACACACCCACGATTTGAGCTGGCACTGGGTCAAAGGCCACGCCGGACATGCGGACAATGAACGCGCGGATGAGTTGGCCAATCGTGGCGTTGCCAGCGTACAAGCACAGAACAAAGGATAAACATGCGTTACGTGATTCTCGATACGGAAACCACCGGTTTTGAGCCGGAGCTGGGACACAAACTGGTGGAAATCGGCGCGGTCGAAATGATCGATCGTCAGCTCACAGGCCGACACTTTCATCACTACCTTAATCCTGAGCGCGATTCGGATGAAGGTGCGCTGGCGGTTCACGGCTTGACCACCGAGTTCCTCAGTGACAAACCGCTGTTCAAAGCGATTGCCCACGATCTGCTTGAATTCATTGACGGTGCCACGCTGCTGATTCACAACGCCAGTTTCGATACCAAATTCATCAACGCCGAATTGGCGGCACTCAATATCGCGCCAATCGATACCATTTGCAGTATCGAAGATACCTTGCACATGGCACGGCAAATGTTCCCCGGCAAACGCAACAACTTGGACGCGCTGTGCGAACGGCTCGGTGTATCCAACGCGCATCGTGTGCTGCACGGCGCGTTACTCGACGCCGAGATTCTCGCTGAAGTCTATCTGGCCATGACGCGCGGGCAGGAAACCCTGAGCATTGATATTCACCATACATCTGCTGATGATGCCGCGGGTGTCAGTCTGGATGCCAGCCAATTGGTATTACCGATGATTGTGGTGGACGAGCAGGATCAGACTACGCATCAAGACTACCTCGAACAAATGGCAAAAAAATGTAAGGATGGCGTGGTTTGGCAGTCGTTTATGTCGCCAAACTAAACAATCCACATAAAAATTACCAAATATTTCCAGCGCCCTCTTGTTTTTCTACATAATCCCCTTTAGACTGCGCGCCATAGCTGTTCATGGCGTCGGGCTTTATCGCTTCAGACAGCGGCGAACCCATCATACAAACAACTGACCCGACTCACAATAAATTAGGAGTACACACATGATGAAGAAACAATGGTTGGCGGCTTTGGTCGCCGTAGCAGTGGCAGGCGGTTTGAGCGCGTGCGGTGGTAAATCAGGTGATGCTGGCGGTACTAAAGGCGACGTGATTCGCATCGCAACTGGTAGCCCATTGTCCGGTGGTCAAGCCAGTGCCGGTTTGGACTTTGCCAACGGCGCAGTATTGGCGGCGGATGAAATCAATGCCAAAGGCGGCTTGGAAGTGGGCGGCAAAAAATACAAAATCGAAATCGTTTCTGAAGACGATGCAGCCGATCCAAAAACCGGTGCAACTGTTGCACAAAAAACGGCCGATGATAAAAGCATTGTCGCGGTTGTCGGTCACTACAACTCAGGTGTGACCATGGTGGCAAACCCAATCTACGCGCAAGCCAACTTGGCCTCATTGACCGTCAGCACCAACCCAGACGTGACCAAAAAAGCACCTAAACTGGCTGGCAATTTGACCTCAATTTTCCGTATGGACGCGCACGATGGCATGCAAGGTCCGGCTTTGGCTGTGTACGCACAGAAAAAAGGCGTGAAAAAATTCGCGATTTTGGATGACGCCACCGCCTACGGTAAAGGTTTGTCTGACGAAGTTGAGAAAAAAGCCAAAGAATTGGGCATGGAAATTGTGATGCGTGAATCGGCAACCGACAAAACCGTCGATTTCAAATCCCTGTTGACCAAACTCAAAGCCGCAGGTGCGGATGGCATCATGTGGGGTGGTTACGATGATACCGGCGCGATCTTGGCCAAACAAGCGCGTGAATTGGGCTTGACCAGCTTCGTATTCATGCCAGACGCAGCGTGCACGCCCAACTACATGAAATTGGCCGGTGCAGCGGGTGAAGGTACATTGTGCTCATCAACCGTCGTTCCAGTGGACGCAATGAAAGGCGGCGCGGACTTCACCAAACAATACGAGCAAAAATTCAAAGGCCAAACCGTACAAGCGTATGCGCCTTTGACCTATGATGCGGTGATGGTATTGGCTGAAGCGATCAAAAAAGCCGGTGCACCCGATGCAGCAAAAGTCGCCGCAGCTTTGCCAGGTGTGAGCGTGGCGGGTTTGAGCGGCACGATTGCCTTCTTGCCAGACGGCGAACGTAAAGACGCAGAAGTCGCGATTCTCGAAGCCAAAGGCGGTAAATTCACGTTGGTAGAATCAGTGAAATAATCGCTGCCTCATGGCGATGCAAAACACCCCGATGAACGTCGGGGTGTTTTTTTATGGTGGCGATGACTTTGTCCTTGATGTAAAAAAAACAGAGAAACTTTAAACGTCAGCAGTGCCAATCAATGCATCGATTTGGCTCAATAGCACATCCGTATTCTGCGGCAAATGCGCCGAATCAAACACACGAATCTGCGGCATACCGCGTATCCACGTCATTTGTCGCTTGGCGAGCTGGCGCGTGGCTGCTTGACCTTTCTCTATCAGCGCCTCATAACCATACGCACCATCCAAATATTCCCACGCCTGACGGTAGCCGACGCAGCGCATTGATGGCAAGCCTAAATGTAGGTCGCCCCGCGCGCGCAAGGCATGCATTTCATCCAAAAAGCCGTGTTCCAACATTTTGACAAAACGCTGATTGATGCGTTCGTGCAAAATAGCGCGAGGTTCGGGGATCAAGGCGGTCAAAATCGGTGTGAAGGATGGCTCATGCGTGGCGGTATCCTCCGCCAGCCACTGCGACATCGGCTTGCCCGAAATGCGGTAGATTTCCAAAGCGCGGTTGATGCGCTGCGCATCGGTCGGCTCCAATCGCGCGGCGGTCTCGGCATCCACTTTCGTCAGCTCTGCGTGCATCGCCGGCCAGCCAATCTGAGCCGCCTGCGCATCAATCTCCGCGCGGATCGCCTCATCGGCTGTGGGTAACTCGGTCAATGGCTCCAACAGCGCCTTCACATACAGCATCGTGCCGCCGACCAATACCGGTAAACGCCCGCGCGCATGAATCTCATGGATCAGCCGCTCGGCATCCGCTGCGAACTGCGCCGCGCTGTAGGCCTCAGTTGGATCGATGATATCGATCAGATGATGTGGACAAATCGCCCGCTCTTCGCGGGATGGCTTCGCCGTACCAATGTCCATGCCGCGATACACCAGTGCGGAATCCACGCTGATGATCTCGATCGGGCGCTGCTGTGCCAACGCCAGTGCCAGCGCGGTTTTGCCCGAGGCGGTTGGGCCGAGAATAAAGAGGGTAGATGGGTGAATAGAAATCATTAGCGTTTGTTATAGCCAATTTTTGGGTCTTTTGCGTTTAAAGCCCGAATAAACTCACGTTCTTTCTGTCGAATATGAGCAGGTGTTTGGTTAAAAGTTTCGTATAGAATGGTTTTGGTAATTGTAAAAGTTTTACTTTTAAGGTGTTCTTTGTGATCGATTAGAATTTGTTCTTGAGATGCTTTAAATGATCCGAAATATGAAACGACATTCAGCATGGCTTGTCGTCCCCAGTCTGCGCCAACATAAATTTTTCCATTAGGAAACGTTATTTTATAAACGTACAGATAGGGGAGGTTTTCGTCATTATGCATAAATATGAATAGATTTATAAATGCGCTTATTCGGTAATACCCCCTAAAAAAGCCAGCACCTAAAAGTAGAACCCTTTAAACTAA
>CAZCDD010000014.1:0-14066 GCA_964497405.1 uncultured Hydromonas sp.
CGAATGGCTTGCGTGGTGTATCTTGACATCATATTCTCCTTTTATATAGTCAAAATGAATGAAATGTTGGCTTGTTCATGCGCTTATGAGCGTTTAACAGCAAACAATGCTGTCACTATACGCCGTTCAAAAATGAATTTCAATCCAGACTGAAAATAGTAAAACACTGAGTTTCGAGCGGTTTGCTTGGTGGGGTGTTGCCGCGTTTTGTCTGCTGGAGTCATCTGTTTGGGTAGTGTCTCAGTTTGAAATTTAGCGGTATTTTAACCTGATACCGTTTGTGATAGACTTAGCGTATGAAAAAGAAACTTGACCTTAATCAACTCGCTAAGTCTATCGTTGAACAAGCAACGGGTGAAGCTGTGCCTAAAAAAGAGTCTGAGAAGAAAAAAACCGCTCAAAAGGAGCGGTTAGATAAGAACAAAAACAATTCAGATAAGAGACATGGCTAAATTGGCAATTTGTCGTTTGTACCTATCAACAGATGGGTTTACAGCCATTCTTTGACCATCAACAACGTATTTTTCCATAGCGTTAAGCTTTGATATTGGAATTCTTTGATTGCCGCTTATTCGACCTGCTGAATGAAAATCATCAAGCAAATAGAAACAGTCCGAGACATCATCTGCTGAAAATAAATCTGAAAACTCATTGGCCACTTCTAACGCTGATTTGATGAAGAAGCGTGTAGTGCTGTCGGGCGTGTTTGCAATTTGTCGATTCCATCCACAATGGGTCATTGCTACAGCGTGAACGACTGGCGTGTGGTCTAATCCAGCCTGCCTGTTAAACTTTTGAAAATCCATGCTTTGCTCTCTAAGCATTTGCAGAGTAAGTTTAAAAGCATCTACAGAATTTTGGTCAACACGAACTGGAACTATCAAAGCATCTGCCGCACACCAAGACAGATGGGTAGCCCCACCAAAAAATGGGCTTGTATCAATGATTGTTAAATCTTGATTTGCAACTGGTGTAACTTCTTCAATTATTCTCTCGATTGCCATAAGTACACGTTTGCTCGCCTCTTCTTTTGCTGATGACAATTGCGTATATTGTGCGAGTTGGCTATATAGCAAAGAAGGGAACAAGAACAATTCGCTTGACCCTGGCACAAGATACACCGCTTTATTCCCAAGAAACGCCTGTCTAAAATTTGTGACGTTCAAGCATAAGTCATTCGGCTGAATGCCTTGTGTGTTGGTCAACTCAGCTATAAGTTGCTTATACAAATCATATTGAGAATTTGCAAAATCACCCAAAAAAGCATGAGTTGTATTTTTTTGTGAGCAGGTATCTAAAATGAGCAGTTTCTTCTGTTTAGATATTTCGTATGAAACATTAAACGTTAATGTTGTTTTTCCAATACCACCTCGAAAGTTACTTACTGCATATTTTTTGAAAATTTTCTTCCTTGGTGTAATTGGAAAACTATTTACACCGCTATTAACTTTACCAGACCTATCAAGGAGTTTATCTAACTGAGAAGAAATATCCATTTTTAATCCTTATGAACGTGAGTGACAATATGTCAATCAACAATCTCGATTGACAATGTGGTAATCATACCAAATGAGTGACAATATGTCAATCAACAATCTCGATTGACAATGTGGTAATCAACCGGTATAATTCAAACTGAATTATTACAAAGGGCGCTAAAAATGAACATCATGCCAATCGAAAAACGCGTACAAATCATTCAACTATTGGTTGAGGGTAATTCAATGCGTTCTGTAGAGCGAATCGTAGGTTGTTCAATCAACACAGTTACTAAGTTGCTTGTTGAAGTTGGTCAAGCATGCGCAGAATACCAAAATAAAGCAATGCGTAATCTCAATTGCAAACGCATTCAGTGCGATGAAATATGGTCTTTCGTTTATGCCAAAGAGCGCAATGTGCCTGATGAATTAAAAGACGTGTTTGGCTATGGTGACGTGTACACATGGACTGCGATTGATGCAGATACCAAACTAATACCATCGTGGTTTGTAGGTACTCGTGGCGCAGAAAGTGCGAAAGTGTTTATTGATGATTTAGCCAGCCGTTTATCAAACCGTGTGCAGTTGACCACCGATGGTCACAAAGCCTATTTAGAAGCCGTAGAAGATGCGTTTCATGGCGATATTGACTATGCAATGCTTGTTAAGTTGTACGGCAACAATCCCAAAGAAGATCAACGAAAATACAGCCTTTCAAAATTCAAAGGCGCGGTTAAAGGTGTAGTATCGGGCAACCCTCAAAAAGAACACGTAAGCACCAGCTTTGTAGAGCGTCAAAATCTCACCATGCGTATGCACATGCGCAGATTTACACGCTTAACGAATGGTTTTAGCAAAAAAGTTGATAATCACATGAATGCAGTTAGCCTACACTTCATGTACTACAACTTCGCTAAAATCCATAAAACGCTACGGATAACGCCTGCTATGGAGGCGGGTATCAGTGACCACGTTTGGAGCATTGAGGAAATTGTACGGTTAGTGCCAGAACCCGTGGCTAAAAAGCGTGGTTCTTACAACAAGAAAAAAGATATTTCAAACTGAGACACTACCTCTGTTTGGGTAGGCTTTTGAAATATTTGATATTTGTATATAATGGGAAGTTATTTTATTGATCTGGGAGTTGTGTATGTTGCGTTTTGATATTCCAGCGGTTTCGGCCAATGTCATTCGTTGGGAAGCTGTGATGACCTTTTTGTTGTGTATTTTGGCTTTGTTTGTTTCACCGTGGTTTATGGCTGTTCTGGTGGTGCAGGCTTTTGTTAAAGGCTTTTTCGGACACTATAAATGTCCGTCGCATTTGCTGTGGAAGCGGCTTTTTGATGCGCAGGGCTGGACTGGCGCGATGGTGAATGCGGGCGCGAAGATGTTTGCCGCGAAGATTTTATTCATTGCCAGCAGCGTGTCTTTGGGCTTATTTTTGGCTGGCAGTGAGTTTTGGAAGATCCCATGCATGATTTTGATCGTGTTTTCATTCTTGGAGTGGGCGCTTTCGTTTTGCGCGGCATGCTGGGTGTATGGGCTGTGGTATCGCTTCTTTCCGCCAAAAATGGGTTAAGCATTCAGCGCGGTGAGTCACAGACAACTCAATAAGAGGGGGCAGTAAAAAGGGGCGATTATTTCGCCCCTTTTGATTGGTTTAGCAACGCGTGGTTTTAATAAACTCAGGCAAAGCAGGGTAGCCATCCGATAAGGTCAGCACTTCGTAGCCGGTAGGTGTCACCAGCACCGAGTGTTCCCATTGCGCAGATAGGCTGCGGTCTTTGGTTTTCACGGTCCAGCCATCGGACATGGTGCGTAAATCGCGTTTACCGGCATTGATCATCGGCTCGATGGTGAAGATCATGCCGGCTTTGAGCTTCATGCCTTGGCCTTTAACACCATAGTGTAACACTTGCGGTTCTTCGTGGAATACCTTGCCTATGCCGTGGCCGCAGTATTCGCGTACCACCGACATGCCATGAGCATGGGCGTGCGCTGCAATGGCTGCGCCGATATCGCCTAAAGTAGCGCCTTCTTTGACTTGGGCAATCCCCAGCCACATACATTCATAAGTGATTTCGCATAAACGTTTGGCGGCTATGGAGGTTTCGCCCACCGTGAACATACGGCTGGTATCGCCAAAATAGCCTTCCGGCGTGATGATGGTCACGTCAATATTCAAAATATCGCCGTTTTTCAGAATTTTATCGTCCGATGGTACGCCGTGGCAGATCACGTCGTTCAGTGAAATGCAGCAGGATTTGGGATAGGGCGGATAGCCCGGTGGCTGATAACCCAAGGTGGCAGAGACGGTTTTTTGTACATTGACCATATAGTCATTCATCATGCGATCAAGCTCGCCAGTGGATACACCGGCTTTGATAAATGGGGTGATGTAGTCGAGCACCTCGGAAGCGAGGCGGCAAGCGACGCGCATATGGGCGATATCGGTTTCTGTTTTAATGGTAACGGACATGTATCTCTCTTTGGTCAAGCGAAGGGATTTTTAGGATGAAATTAATAAAGCATATTGGCATCAAAAACAACAAACCCCTTTAACTCCCTGAGTTCACTTGTTTTTTGCCTTGGAATATCCTATAATTATAGACTGTCTTGGATATATCTGCAGATTTGTTTTTGCGGTGTATTGAGGCAATGGCAAGATTCCTATTCTAAATTATTCTGATCAGTTTGCCAAAATAGCACATACGATGCGTATAGGGTGTAGGCGAAGAACGTTTGCAAACCGCATGGTATGTTAGACACAACCCTGAAATAAAAGGTATTTAATATTATGTTAGTTTCTATGCGTGAAATGCTCGAAGCGGGCTGCCACTTCGGTCACCAAACCCGTTTTTGGAATCCAAAAATGGCGCCGTTCATCTACGGTCATCGCAATAAAATCCACATCATCAACTTGGAAAAAACAGTGGTGATGTACAACGACGCGGCTGAATTTGTGAAAAAATTAGCGGCTCGTCGTGGCACAGTATTGTTCGTTGGTACCAAACGTGCTGCTCGCGAAATCATTGCCGAAGAGGCAGCGCGCGCAGGTATGCCGTATGTGAACCAACGTTGGTTGGGTGGTACTTTGACCAACTTCAAAACCATCAAAACTTCGATTAAACGTCTGAAAGACATGGAAGCGGCGGTTGAGTCTGGTGAAGTCGAAAAACTGACCAAAAAAGAAGCGTTGTTGTTCCAACGTGAAATTGAAAAATTGAACAAATCCATCGGCGGTATCAAAGATATGGCGGGTATCCCTGATGCGATTTTCGTTATTGACATCGGCTACCACAAAGGTGCGTTGCTCGAAGCGAAAAACTTGGGTATTCCAGTCATTTCGGTTGTTGATACCAACCACAACCCTGAAGGCGTGGATTTCGTGATCCCAGGTAACGACGACTCTGCGCGTGCAGTTCGTTTGTATGCGCGCGGTATGGCTGATGCGGTGCTCGAAGGTCGTGCGAATGCGGTTCAAGAAGTGGTGCAAGCGGCAAAAGAAGCGGCTGAGCCAACTGAAGAGTTCGTTGAAGTACAAGAAGGCGAAAACGCCTAATTGCTACTGAAAGCACAAACAAAGGAAGGGGCGGTTTGCCCCTTTTTTAAAGATTTTTTAGCGCAATGATGATGTGGGCGCTGGTGAATTGAGTCTCGCAAGTCATTGTGTGAATTGAAGCACACTATTTATTGAGGAAAAGATTATGACGACAATTACTGCAGGCATGGTAGCTGAGTTGCGTGGTAAAACCGACGCGCCGATGATGGAATGTAAAAAAGCCTTGACCGAAGCCGGTGGCGATATGGCCAAAGCAGAAGAATTACTGCGTGTGAAACTGGGCAGCAAAGCGGGTAAAGCGGCTTCACGTATCGCGGCTGAAGGTGTGGTAGCGGTTTATGTGAGCGGCACGACTGGCGCGATGGTTGAAGTAAACTCTGAAACCGACTTCGTAGCGAAAAACGACGAATTTTTGGCGTTGGCCAACGGTTCAGCTAAATTGGTTGCAGAGCAAAATCCTGCGGACGTAGAAGCTTTGGGCGCTTTGGATATGAATGGCAAATCGGTTGAACAAACCCGTACCGACTTGGTGGGTAAAATTGGTGAAAACATGAGCATCCGCCGTTTCAAACGTTTCGCGGGCGATAACCAATTGGCTTACTACTTGCACGGCTCGAAAATCGGCGTGGTGGTTGAATACACCGGTGACGAAGTAGCAGCTAAAGACGTGGCGATGCACATTGCTGCGATGAAACCCGTTGCCTTGTCTGCAGCAGACGTACCTGCAAACTTGATCGAAACTGAGCGTTCAGTAGCTAAAGCCAAAGCGATTGAGCAAGGTAAGCCTGCTGAAATCGCTGAGAAAATGGTTGAAGGTTCGGTACAAAAATACTTGAAAGAAGTATCTTTGTTGAACCAAACATTTGTGAAAAATGATAAGCAAACCATTGAGCAAATGTTGAAAGAGAAAAACACGACAGTTGCTGGCTTCACTATGTTCATCGTGGGCGAAGGCATTGAGAAAAAGGTCGACGACTTTGCGGCAGAAGTAGCTGCGCAAGTTGCAGCGGCCAGCCAAGCGTAATTGATTTTACGTTGACGCTTTCAAAAAACGGGCAGATGATGCCCGTTTTTTTGTATTTGTACGCCTGCTTGAGCTCAATAAAGCATGCGCTGGCGCTGGAAAAGCGCAACGCTTGCAGTAATTCGTCCGTAAGCAAGGTGTTTTAGAATCGTGATCCAAGTAAATGTATCATTTTTTCTGTTTTATGAATGGAATTTTGCTTATAATCACATCCGTTTTGGGCAGCTGATTTTGAATGGCTTGGGGGCTGGAAATCCAAGCACAAAACCGATTCAAACAATTGACAATTTACAGAGTAAACCCCGATGTCGGGGATTTATTATAAAAATGGAGAAAATCTTATGAGTTCTACGATCAGTCACGAGCGCGTTGGTCATTTGGGTCTGCGTGAAAAAATCATGTCAGCCGAACAAGCGGCCGAGTTCATCCAAAATGGTATGAACGTAGGCATCAGCGGCTTTACCGGCGCGGGTTATCCGAAAGCGGTTCCAGCTGCATTGGGCAAACGCATGGAAGAAGCGCACGCTCGCGGTGAAGAGTTTCGCATCGGCATGCTGACCGGCGCATCTACTGCGGACGACTGTGATGGCGTTTTGGCGCGTGCTCAAGGCATTAAATTCCGCACGCCGTTCCAATCCGACCCAACGTTGCGCAAGCAGATCAATGCAGGCGCGGTGAATTACCAAGACGTACACTTGTCTCATCTGGAGCAACAAGTGCGCTACGGTTTCTTTGGCGATATGGACGTGGCTTTGGTCGAAGTAACTGGGATTTTGCCGGATGGTCGTTTGATTCCTTCATTGGCTATTGGTACCAACAATCAATGGCTCAAATCCGCTAAAAAAATCATTTTGGAAGTGAATAGCCGTCAAAACATCCTGTTGGAAGGGATGCACGACATTCACCCAGACATCGGTGTGCCGCCCAACCGCATCGCAATTCCAATCATGTCTGCGGCTGATCGCGTTGGCTCGCCATACTTGGAATGCGATTTGGACAAAATCGTCGGTATCGTGTTGACCGACTCGCCGGATCGCAACAGCAAATTTGCTGACCCAGACGCAAACTCTCAACGCATCGCCGCGCAAATCATCGACTTTTTCTCGCATGAAGTGAAAATGGGTCGTTTGCCGAAAAACCTGTTGCCGTTGCAATCGGGCGTAGGTAACGTGGCGAACGCCGTGTTGGCTGGTTTGCAAGACGGTCCATTTGACGGCTTGATGGGCTACACCGAAGTGTTGCAAGACGGTATGTTGGATTTGATCTTGTCCGGTAAAATGGTTTCCGCATCTGCAACGGCGTTGTCATTCAGCCCAGATGCGCTGGATCGATTCAACAACAACATCGAATCTCTGCGCTCAAAAATCATCTTGCGTCCGCAAGAAGTCACCAACCATCCAGAAGTGTCCCGTCGTTTGGGCGTGATCGGCATGAACGCGATGATCGAGTGTGACATCTACGGTAACGTGAACTCTACCCACATCATGGGTACCAGCATGATGAATGGTATCGGTGGTTCAGGTGACTTCGCGCGCAATGCGTTCTTGTCGTTCTTTGTCACCCCATCCGTGGCCAAAGACGGCGCGATTTCGTGCATCGTACCAATGGTTTCCCACCATGACCACACTGAGCATGATGTGATGGTATTGGTGACTGAGCAAGGTCTGGCCGATCTGCGTGGCAAATCGCCGCGTCAACGTGCGAAACTGGTCATTGAGAACTGTGCGCATCCAGATTACCGTCCGATGTTGCAAGACTACTATGACCGCGCGGAAAAAGCAGGGGGCTTGCATACGCCACACTTGCTCAACGAGGCTTTGTCATGGCATCAACGTTTCGTCGAAACCGGCGATATGCGCATCAAATAATGCAATCATCCCCCTGTCTGTGCAGGGGGATTTTTTTAAGCTAAAAATGTGACTGAGGTTAAGGAAAATTTTGAATTGCTTGCCTCATGCGATTCTGACCCGAAGGAATATGAATTTTGGTACAATCTCGCCGTTTGTGTGCCGTCTGCGGATGAGTACCGAGGATTTTAAACTATCGATGAAACTGTTTGATTTTAAAAGGATTTTTTAATTAAACGGAGTTTTGTCATCAATACGACCCAACGATAAGGAGAATTAAATGGCTGGTCATAAACGTGTATTACTCAAGCTCTCTGGCGAAGCATTGATGGGTGATGATGCTTTCGGGATTAATCGTGCCACGATTGAGCGCATGGTCGCTGAGATCAAAGAAGTGGTTGAAACCGGCGTTGAAATGGCAGTGGTCATCGGCGGTGGCAATATTTTCCGTGGTATGGCAGGTGGTGCGGCTGGTATGGACCGTGCGACAGCGGACTACATGGGGATGCTGGCAACGATTATGAATGCCTTGGCTCTGCAAGATGCGATGAAACACGCTGGTTTGGAAGCGCGCGTGCAGTCGGCGTTGCGCATTGACCAAGTGGTAGAACCGTACATTCGCCCGCGCGCGATGCGCCATTTGAGCGAAGGTAAAATCGTGATTTTCGCAGCCGGTACGGGCAATCCATTCTTCACCACCGATACGGCGGCGGCTTTGCGCGGTGTGGAAATCGGCGCGGAAGTGGTGTTGAAAGCCACCAAAGTGGACGGTATTTACAGTGCAGACCCGAAAAAAGACCCGAATGCGACGCGTTACAGCGACATCACCTTTGATGAAGCGATCAGCAAAAATCTGGGCGTGATGGATGCTACGGCCTTTGCCTTGTGCCGCGATCAAAAAATGCCGATCAAGGTATTCTCGATTTTCAAAGAAGGCGCACTCAAACGTGTGGTCAGCGGTCAAGATGAAGGTACGTTGGTGCATGTATAATTTTACAGTTATTCTGTCAAACGACCAGACGCTGATGGATCATTCAAGCGCTTTTGATGAAATACAAGCTCTCGGGGTGGCGCATTCGTAATGGTAATTTCATAAGGGACAAGTTATTTGTCCCTTATTTATTTTTGTTGGTTCGCGTGTGGATAAAGTCACACAGGAAATGTATAATTACGCTTTCCAATGAGGTAACGAAAAATGACAAAATATGTGTTTGTGACGGGCGGCGTGGTATCGTCTTTAGGGAAGGGGATTGCCGCGGCATCGTTGGCAACTTTGTTGGAGTCGCGTGGTCTGAAAGTGACCATGCTCAAACTCGATCCGTACATCAACGTTGATCCGGGAACCATGAGTCCCATCCAGCACGGTGAGGTTTTTGTGACCGAAGACGGTGCGGAAACCGATCTGGATTTGGGTCACTACGAGCGTTTCATCAGCGCGAAAATGCGCAAATCAAACAACTTCACGACCGGTCAGATTTACGAATCTGTTTTGAAAAAAGAGCGTCGTGGCGAGTACTTAGGAAAGACTGTTCAAGTAATTCCTCATATTACCAATGAAATTCAAGCCTTCATCGAACGGGGTGCTGCGGCCTCCAATAATGGTCAAACCGATGTCGCCATTGTTGAGATCGGCGGTACGGTGGGTGACATTGAGTCTCTGCCGTTCTTAGAAGCCGTGCGTCAAATGAGCCTGCGCCTGGGACGTGGCAATTCGGCTTTTGTTCATCTGACTTTGGTGCCGTGGATTGCGGGCGCAGGTGAGTTGAAAACCAAACCAACGCAACACTCGGTACAAAAATTACGCGAAATTGGCATCATGCCGCATGCACTTTTGTGTCGCGCCGATCGTCCGATCCCTGAGGATGAAAAATCAAAAATCTCCTTGTTCTCCAATATTCCGGCTGAGGCGGTGGTGTCGGTCTATGATGTGGATACGATTTACAAAGTGCCGCGTTTGTTGTTTGAACAAGGTTTGGATCAGATCATTTGTGATGAGCTGCGTTTGGATGTACCAAAAGCCAACGTGGAAATGTGGGATAACTTGGTCAAAACCTTGGAAAATCCACAACATGAAGTCACCATCGGTATGGTTGGTAAATACATGGATTTGACCGAGTCGTACAAATCGCTGATCGAAGCGTTGCGTCACGCGGGGATTCATAACCAAACTCAAGTCAATATCGAATACATTGATTCGGAAGAGTTTGATGATGCGCACATGGACGACGTGGCCGCACAGCTCAAAGGGCTGGATGCAATTTTGGTGCCAGGTGGTTTTGGTAAGCGTGGCACTGAGGGCAAGATCGCCGCAATTCGCTATGCGCGTGAAAACAAAATTCCGTATTTGGGGATTTGTTTGGGCATGCAATTAGCGGTGATTGAGTTCGCGCGCCATATGGCAGGTTTGAACCAAGCCAACAGTACCGAATTTGATCATGATACACCGCAACCGGTGGTTGCTTTGATCACCGAGTGGATGGGTAAAGATGGTCAATTGCAAAAACGTGATAGCGGTTCTGATTTGGGTGGTACTATGCGCTTAGGGGCGCAATCATGCCCAGTGAAAGCGGATACCAAAGCTTTTGGCATTTACGGTGCAACCGTGACCGAGCGCCACCGCCATCGCTATGAGGTCAATACGCAGTACACCGATCAGCTGGAGCAGGCGGGCATGATTATCTCAGCGCGTACGCCGACCGAACAGTTGCCAGAAATGATGGAATTGCCGGATTCGATGCATCCGTGGTTCGTTGGGGTTCAGTTTCATCCTGAGTTCACCTCTACGCCACGTGATGGGCATCCGCTGTTCTCCGCGTTTGTGAACGCCGCATTGAAAAATCAGGGATAAACCATGTGGGAATTGCTCCAAACTGCGCCAACCGCATTGATCGTGGTGCTTATAGTGACCACGATTGTCACGTTGGCGGGTTTTGGGCACTTGCTGTGGATGTGGCGTAAAAGCGCACGCTCTGAGCGCTCAAGTGTGGCAGATAAAAATAATGCAAAAGGGAGATGAAAATGAAACTCTGTGGTTTTGAGGTTGGACTGAACAAGCCGTTGTTTTTGATTGCAGGGACGTGCTCCATTGAGGGGCTGGAGATGTCGCTGGATGTGGCGGGTCAACTGAAAGCAATGTGCGATGAGTTATCCATCCCTTTGATTTACAAAGGTTCTTTTGATAAAGCCAATCGCTCCTCGGGCAATACCAAGCGAGGTGTGGGGATGGCCGAAGGTTTGCGCATTTTGGACGAAGTTCGCCGTCAAATCGGTGTACCTGTTTTGACCGACGTGCATGAAATTGATCAGATCGCTGAGGTTGCATCGGTAGTGGATGTGCTGCAAACACCGGCTTTTTTATGTCGTCAAACCGATTTCATTCGTGCTGTGGCGCAATCGGGTAAACCGGTCAATATCAAAAAAGGTCAGTTCCTCGCGCCGGGTGACATGAAAAATGTCATTGAAAAAGCCCGCAGTGCGGCCGCAGAAAAAGGTTTGGCAACGGACCATTTCTTGGCGTGTGAGCGTGGCGTGAGCTTTGGCTACAATAATCTGATTTCTGATATGCGCGGTTTGGCCATCATGCGTCATGGTGCCGAACGCAACGACACGCCGGTGGTGTTTGATGCGACGCATTCGGTACAATTACCGGGTGGGCAGGGCACCAGCAGTGGCGGGCAACGCGAATTTGTGCCGGTTTTGGCGCGTGCAGCGGTGGCTACGGGTATTTCAGGTATTTTTATGGAAACGCATCCGAATCCGTGTGAAGCTTGGTCGGATGGGCCCAATGCAGTGCCGTTGGGACGTATGAAAGAATTATTGACAACGCTCAAAGCTTTGGACAGCGCGGTCAAATCGGGCGGTATGTTTTTAGAAGATAATTTTTAATCAAGCAGCGGTACAATAGCCGTTGTTGCAGCAGCAGTAGATTAGGTCGTGTGGGTTTATTTTTTTAGGAGAAAGTAATGAGTGCAATTATTGATATTGTCGGTCGCGAAATTTTGGATTCTCGCGGTAACCCAACTGTTGAGTGTGAAATACTGCTGGAGTCTGGTGCGAGCGCGCGTGCGGCTGTACCATCGGGTGCATCCACTGGTTCACGCGAAGCGATTGAACTGCGTGACGGCGATAAAAGCCGTTATTTGGGTAAAGGTGTTTTGAATGCGGTGAACAATATCAACACCGTGATTGCTGACGCATTGGTCGGCATGGAGTCCTCTGAACAAGCGTTGATCGATCGTACTTTGCTTGAATTGGACGGTACTGAGAATAAATCCAATTTGGGTGCGAATGCTTTGCTGGCGGTTTCTATGGCCGTGGCTCGTGCGTCTGCTCAAGAAGCAGGTTTGCCACTGTATCGCTATTTCGGCGGTTCTGGCGCGATGCAAATGCCTGTACCGATGATGAACATCATCAATGGTGGTGAGCACGCGGACAATAACTTGAATTTCCAAGAATTCATGATCTTGCCAGTAGGCTTTGATTCATTCCGTGAAGCATTGCGCGCGGGTGCAGAAGTATTCCATAATCTGAAAAAAATCTTGCACGACAAGCATATGAACACTGCCGTGGGTGATGAAGGTGGTTTCGCACCTGACTTTAAATCCAACGAGGAATGCTTGGCAACCATCGGCGAAGCGATTAGCGCCGCTGGCTATACCATGGGCGACGATATTCTGATCGGTTTGGATTGCGCGGCGTCTGAATTCTACAAAAATGGCAAATATGAGCTGACTGGTGAAGGTTTGAGCTTGAGCAGCAAAGAAATGGCGGACTATCTGGCGAACTTGGTTGATAAGTTCCCAATCGTCACCATCGAAGATGGCTTGGACGAATCGGATTGGGAAGGCTGGAAATACTTGACCGAAATCCTCGGCAAGAAAATCCAATTGGTCGGTGATGACTTGTTCGTGACCAACACCAAGATTTTGAAAGAAGGCATTGAAAAAGGCATTGCTAACTCAATCCTGATCAAGATCAACCAAATCGGTACTTTGACCGAAACCTTTGCTGCGATTGAAATGGCCAAACGCGCTGGTTATACCGCGGTGATCTCTCACCGTTCGGGTGAAACCGAAGATTCAACCATCGCGGACATCGCAGTGGGCTTGAACGCAGGTCAAATCAAAACCGGTTCTTTGTCACGCTCCGATCGTATTGCGAAATACAATCAATTGCTGCGCATTGAAGAAGCTTTGGGCGAAACCGTGAGCTACCCAGGTAAAAGCACGTTCTACAACATCAAAAAATAATGTTGTGATCGATGTGGCGTAAAAAAGGCTGGTTGAACCAGCCTTTTTTATTGATGCACGATACAAGACGAGTCGTATGAGCCCAGTGAAAAATTAAGCCTTACCGCCTTTTTTCTCACGCACCGCCAGTGCACCGGCTTTTTCGGGGAATTTGGCGCGATGTCCGGCGAATTCGAGTTTCAATTGTTCGATTTCCTCCTCAACGGTATCTTTGACATAGCGGTATTCGGCGACGCCCACGGTTTTGGTCTCATAGTTGAATTTGGCCAGTCCAATGGGCACATTGGCTGCTTTCGCAATATAGTAGTAGCCCAGATGGATGTAGGGTTTGTATGAGCGTGTGCCTTCAATGGCAATCACCAGCCAGCAGTTGTCTTCTGCCAGCATGGTTTTTTTCAAGTTTTGTGCGACATCCAAGTTGCCTTCGCGTTTAATACCGATGCCACCCAATTTGCGCATGAACCAACCGAATACAGGGGGCTTGAATAAAGACTCTTTGGCGACCCAGCGTGGCTGAACTTGGTAGGCCATTTTCCAGAGCACGCCCAAGGGGAAATCCCAGTTAGAGGTGTGCGGATATACCACGATAATGCCATGCGAGCCGGGCAATGGCTCGTAATATGTTTTCCAGCCGATGAGTTTAAAAATAGCAAAAGCAAGTTTTGACCACATAATGAGTAGTTTCCAAAGTGAAGGAGCTTGGATTTTAAAGGAAAAACAGGGTGAATCATAGTGCTAATCGCTCGATTGCGTGATTAAATGCCGTGCTTTGAGTCTTTGGGGAGCGCTGGTAAATCACAGAATGTGCATAAAAAAATCCACGCCGTTTGAATCAACGCGTGGATTTTATATTTTGGCACTCCCAACCGGATTCGAACCGGTGTTACCGCCGTGAAAGGGCGGTGT
>CAZCDD010000015.1:0-14013 GCA_964497405.1 uncultured Hydromonas sp.
CGCGCGTGTATGTGAATTACAACGCGACGATACAGGCGTATCAGGCGGTGGATTTCGATGATTTGATTCGTTTGCCGGTGGAATTGCTGCGCGATAACGACGAAGTGCGCGCGCGTTGGCAGGCGAAAATCCGCTATATTCTCGTGGATGAGTATCAGGATACGAACGCGTGTCAGTACGCGTTGATTAAGCTGCTCACGGGCGAGCGTGCGATGTTCACCGCGGTGGGCGACGACGATCAGGCGATTTACGCGTGGCGCGGAGCGACGCTGGATAATTTGAAATTGCTGCAAACGGACTTTCCGCGCATCAAGGTCATCAAGCTGGAGCAAAATTACCGTTCGACCGAGCGGATTTTGAATGCGGCCAATGCGGTGATTGCCAATAATCCGAAGCTGTTTGAGAAAAAACTCTGGTCGGAATACGGAGAGGGCGAGCCGATCCGCGTAATTCCGATGGAGAATGAGGAGCAGGAGGCGCAGAACGTCATCATGCGCCTGCAAGCGCACAAAATCTCGCATCAGGCGAAGTTCTCCGATTATGCGATTTTGTATCGGGGCAATCACCAAGCGCGCGTGTTCGAGCAATTTCTGCGCAAAGAGCGCATTCCGTATGTGATGTCGGGTGGACAGTCGTTTTTTGACCGTGCGGAGATTCGCGATTTGATGGCGTATTTTCGCCTGATGAATAATGTGAAGGACGATCCGGCGTTCATCCGTGCGGTGACCACGCCCAAACGTGGTGTGGGCGCGGCGACGCTGGAGCAGCTCGGCGCGTATGCGGGCGAGCGCAACACCTCGTTGTTTGAAGCCTCGTTTGAACTGGGTTTTGCCAATCGTGCCACGCCGCGGCAGTTGGAGCCGTTGCAGCATTTTGGCGAATTGATTAACGAATTTGAAGCGCGCGCCGAGCAATGCAAGGGCGAAGAGGCGGGTGCGCTGTTGGATGAGTTGCTCAAGCGTATTGCGTATGAGCGCTATTTGTACGACCACTTCGATGATCGTCAAGCGCAAAACAAATGGAGCAACGTTACCGATTTTGTCGCTTGGATCAAGCGGCGTGTGACCGATGACGATCTGTCGCTCGCCGCAGTGATTCAATCCATGGTCATCATGAGCATGATGGATAAAAGCGAAGGCGAAGACAATGCGGTGCGCCTGTCCACGCTGCATGCGTCCAAAGGGCTGGAGTATCCGCACGTATTTTTGGTGGGCGTGGAGGAAGGTTTGCTGCCGCATATGTCGCGCGAGGAGTTGCTTGAGGATCCCGTGCGCATTGAAGAGGAGCGCCGTTTGATGTATGTCGGCATTACCCGCGCGCGCTTGTCGCTGCACATCACTTGGTGTCAAAAGCGCCGTCGTGGGCGTGATTTTGAAAACCGCCAAGCCTCACGTTTTATCAAGGAAATGCACCACGGACTACCGCATCATGAACGCGATCCGTCCAAACAAGCACCGCAGATGACGCCGAAGCAGCGCCTCGAAATGCTAAAAAATATGCTGGCCAAGCAGGCAGGTCAGCAGGATATTTTTCCCACGGAATGATGGTGTTATCAAGCAAACGGGAAGCCAGCGCTTCCCGTTTTTGATTTAAACCTCTTCAATCACATCCTCAACCACTTTGGGCGCGGTGCGTAAAATCACAAATCCCAAGATCCCAGCAATCAGCGAGGAGAGCAGCACCGTAATTTTGGACATCTGCACCACGGCGGGGTCTGCAAAGGCTAATAAAGTGATGAAAATCGACATGGTAAAGCCGATCCCCGCCAAAAAGCCGGAGCCGATGATGTGACGCCATGTCACCGATGGCGGCAGTTTGGAAATGCCCAAAGCAATGGCGATCCAAGCCATGAGCACCACGCCGACCGGTTTGCCAAGAATCAGGCCGCTCATAATCCCCAAGCTATTGTCCGAGCTCAAACCATCCAACCAATTGCCTGAGAGCATGATGCCGGTGTTGGCCAAGGCAAAAATCGGCATGATGATAAAGGCCACCGGCTTGTGCAGCAGATGCTGTAAATGATAGGACGGCGAGTTTTTATCGCCATTGCCAAAAGGAATGGCGAATGCCAACAACACCCCAGCCAGAGTGGCATGTACGCCCGAGCGCAGCATGAAATACCACATCAAAATCCCCGGAATGAAGTAAAACCACAGACGGGTAATGCCCATGCGGTTAAACACCAATAACAGCGCAAAAATCCCCATGGACAAGCCAAAATGCAGCGCCGAAAAGTCGCCCACATAAAACAGCGCGATGATGAGAATGGCGCCCAAATCATCAATGATGGCCAGAGCGGTCAGAAAGATTTTCAAGCTCATCGGCACGCGATCGCCGAGCAAGGCCAGTACGCCGAGGGCAAACGCAATATCCGTGGCCATCGGAATGCCAAAGCCGCCTTGCGTCGGCGTGCCCGCATTGAACCAATAATGCAAACCCGCCGGAATCAACATACCGCCGATGGCGGCAAAAATCGGTAACAACGCATTGCGTAAATTCGACAGCTCACCAATATAGATTTCACGTTCGACCTCTAAACCGATCAGCAAAAAGAAAATCGCCATGAGCGCATCGTTGACCCAATGTTCGACCGAATGATTCAAATACAGGCCATAAGCATTGGTTCCGACTTTGGTGTGCCAAAAATCCGCGTAGGCACTGCCAAAACCGGAGTTGGCGATGAGCAGGGAAACCAGCGTGGCCACAATCAAAATGATCCCAGAGGATTGCTCACTGGCTAAAAATTCTTTAAACAGATGGGTGACTCGAGTTCTCATGCGATAGGGGCTCCTTTAGTTAGCTTCGTTCGGTTTGTCGTGTCCGCTGGTCTCGCTGCGGCGGTTATTGGCCAAAAATTCTTGGCGCTTGCGCTCGCGTTCGGCCTTTTGCTCGGCCTTGATGCGCTGCTGCTCGGCGTGCTCGGCCAAAATCTGTGCGCGGGTTTCAGGGCTTTCCAGACTAATCCCGCCCAGAGCGCCGTCGCGGTAGTCTTGCAGCAGCGTATGCGCTGCTTTTTCAAAATCAATTTTGCCGCCTTTGGCGCGATAGCCGCGATAGGCGGCGACATGCTCAATCACGCCAACATCGTCCAACTCATTGAAATCGCTCATGGATTTAATCTTGTAGCGGTTTATCAAGGACTGCGGGTAGCGCGTGCGCAGGATGCCCGCGACGAAAATCGCCACTTCATCCTCGTAATAGGCGTTCACACCGATGGCGTGACTGGCTGCGAGCATCAGGCCATCCGTGTCCAGCTCGATTTTCGGCCAGAGCATACCGGGTGTGTCGGTCAGCACCATGTCCGATGACAGCTCGATGCGCTGCTGCGTTTTTGTCACCGCAGGTTCGTCGCCGACATTGGCGACGCGGCGCTTGAGCAGGGCGTTCATCAAGGTGGATTTGCCGACATTGGGCACGCCCATAATCATCATGCGCAGCGGTTTGCTCGCATCGTTGCGATGTGGCGCCAGTTGCCGACAGGTGGGCAGAATTTGCCCGACGGCCCCCGGATTTTTGGTGTTCATCGCAATCGCGCGGGTATTTTTCTGCGCGTTGAGATGATCCAGCCATTGTTGCGTGACTTTGGGGTCGGCCAAATCGGCTTTGTTCAAAATTTTCAGGCACGGGCGTTGGCGAAACAGACGCATCTCTTCCACCATCGGGTTGGAGGAGGCCATCGGGCAGCGCGCGTCCACCACCTCAATCACGAGGTCGGTAATTTCCATGGTTTCAGCGGCTTTGTTGCGCGCTGAGTTCATGTGTCCGGGGAACCATTGAATGGCCATTTGTCGTTATCCAGTGTCTAAAAGTGGTTAATTAGCAATCATAATAGCGCACAGATGTCGAAATATTGTGAAGATCGTTGTGAATGATTTACAATCCATCCATGAATATCCGAGTGAAATTAGATGCGTGGCGGGGGATGGCTGGGCTGCTGATGGTGCTGCTGTGCGCTGTCGTGTGTGTTGTGCTCACGGTGCTACCAATTATACACGATTACCCGCCGATACCCCGACCGGAGGTGCGGTCGGTGCCTGTTGAGCAGCGTGCAGCCGTGGTCTTGGGGGCAAAAACCAAGGACAATGTCATTTCCAATGTGTTGCGTGCGCGAATCGATTATGCGATTGAGTTGTATCAGTCGGGGCAAGTGGGTGCGTTGATTTTCACCGGTGGTTTTCGCGACAAAGATCCGGCGCGTGAGCAATCTGAGGCAGAGGTGGCGCGCGCGTATGCGCGAGCGCATGGTGTGCCGAATGAGCGAATCTGGACCGAGTCGGTGTCCACCACGACCTTGGAAAATCTCCGTGAGGCGCGTACCATCATCCGTGAACAGGGCTTTACCGAGGTGGCCTTGGTCAGTGATCGCTGGCATCTGGCGCGAGCACAGGTGATGGCGCGGGATTTGGGTTTGGTGGTGGAGCCTGCGCCGACGCCGTACTCGGTGTATCGCTCGCGTTGGCGTCAGGTGCAGTTTATTGGGCGTGAAATCTGGGCGCGCTGGGCTTATGCGCTCTTTGAAATTTAAAAATACTAAACATAATGGATAATAACCAGCAGAGGGCACAATGCAAGAAATCATTCATGCTTTATTGATCATCATGGGCTTTGGCGTGGTGTTTGTCGCGTTGATGTGGTGGGAAAATCGCACGCTGATTCAGCAGGGCAAAGAGGCTTATGATCTGCGTGAGACGCTGGCCAATATGATGAGCTCGGTGTTGTATAAGTCCACCGATGCGGTGTACATCATTGTTTTTGTCGGCGCGATGGCGCAGTGGGTACGCGCGCACGGTTTGCAATGGCAGATTCCGTTGACGTGGTGGTCGTATGGTTTGATATTCATTGCGCAGGATTTTTGTTTTTGGTTGTTCCATGTGGTGGCGCACAAGATGCGTTTTGCATGGGTGTCGCATAAAATTCACCACAGCTCAAGGCATTTTAATTTCGGCGTGGCGCTGCGTCAGTCGCTGCTCGCGCCGATCCCTCTGTTTAGTATCGGCTTTATTTTGTGGGCGCCGTTCGCTTTTATCGGTGCTGATCCGCGTGTGGTGGCGTTTTTGTTTGAAATCAATTTGTTTTATCAGTTTTTTATTCACACGCGCACGGTGGCGCGTTTGCCGCAGTGGGTGGAGTTAATTTTCAATACGCCGTCGCATCATCGCGTGCATCATGGCTGCGGGGAGAAGCAGATTGATTGTAACTATGCGGGTGTGTTCATTATCTGGGATCGCCTGTTCGGTACGTTTGTCGATGAGCGCGAGGCCGGTGAGATTGTGTATGGTGTGAAAAGTCGTCCGGTGCGCTCGAACAATGTGCTGGTGATGATTTTTGAGGAGTTGGCGGATTTGTTGAAAACGATCTGGCACAATAAGGATATTCGTTATCTGTGGCATCATCCCGATTGGTCGCCGAATGAGTTGATCAAACGGACAAAGTAATAAAAAACGCAAGCATGGCTTGCGTTTCAGATTGCACCCCCTTGAGAACGGAATTGGGTACGAACTCTAAGAAAGATAACGTCATTCCCGCGAAAGCGGGAATCCATAATACCAATGAAAACAATAAATTAGATTTACGTCTGGATTCCCGCTTTTGCGGGAATGACGAGATTTTAATTACTGTATGACTTTGTCAACACTCTTAAAACGCAAGCATGGCTTGCGTTTTAAGAGTGTATGGATTTAGCGTTTGTTCGCTTTGACAATCGGAATTCCGAGTTGTTTGAGTTTGCGATACAAGTGTGTGCGCTCCAGGCCGGTGCGTTCGGCCACGCGGGTGATGTTGGCATTTTCACGCTCCAAGTGAAACTCGAAGTAAATGCGCTCAAAGCGATCACGCGCTTCGCGTAGATCCAGTGATAAGTCGATTTGTGCCAGCAGTTGCGCGGTCGGTGACAAGCCGTTCAAGGCAGTCATCGATACCGAAGCTTCGGTGATTGTCGCGGATGTGGATGGGATGGCATTGGCTGTCGCTGTCGTGCTATTGCCAGTCGCATGCTCGGCTGCGTGAGTGCTGTCGGTTTTCGCTTTGGCTGGGACGGACATTTGTGTGACCACTTCTTTGATGTCCGGTGCGCATGAGCGAGACAGTCCTTGGGCGACGGTGTGCAGCAGACGTTGCAAGGTGATCGGTTTTTCTAAAAAGTCCAGTGCGCCGATGCGCGTGGCTTCTACCGCCGTGTCTATGCTGGCATGACCGCTCATCATCACCACCGGCATGGTGAGTTGGCCATTGAGTGCCCATTCTTTGAGCAGGGTGACGCCATCGGTATCAGGCATCCAGATATCCAGCAACACCAGATCAGGACGCATGCGTTGGCGCACTTGCCTTGCTTGTTCGGCATTCTCTGCCAATGTTACGACGTGTCCTTCGTCGTAGAGAATTTCCGAGAGCAGCTCTCGAATGCCCATTTCATCGTCAACTACTAAAATGTTTGCCATTGTTGTACCGTTTTCTACTGACTAATAGTCATCACTTCAAGTTGCATTTGTTGCATTATAACAACTGTGCGCTGACTGTGTGGTCTTCATGTGCGAGGTTGAGAAATAATATACCAATTTGTGCACCTAAAACCAGCTCATTATGAGGATCGGCTTCATTTTGCACCATGATGTTTTTAACACGAATTTGTGCGTGGTGTGCATCCAGTATTTTTTTCACAATCGGTAAGCCCAGCCCTGTGCCGTGCGCTTTATTCGAGTTGTACGGCTCAAACATGCGCGCCAGTACAGAATCGGTGAAGCCGGCGCCGTTGTCGCTGATGGTGAGCTTAACGGCTTGGGTCGGCATCAGGCTGTCCGCTTGCAAGGTGGTGCTTTCGGTCTGAATCTGAATGACGGGCATACCGTCTTTTGCGTGGATGTGTGTTTCAACATTGCTCGGGTAGGCTTCGATCGCGTTTTTAATCAAGTTGTGCAGGATTTGCCGCAATTGCTGAGCGTCTGCCCAGATGTGGGGTAATTGCGCATCTAATTGCGCGTGAATGCGGTAGCGCTGGTTTTGGCCGCTCTCGTACAGGGTGAGGATTTCTTCAATCAGGTTGTTCAGATCCACATTGGCAAACTGAACTTCCGGTGTGCGGGCGTAATCGCGGAATTCGTCCACCATGTTTTGCAGGGCGCCGACTTGATTGACGATGGTGCGTGTGCCTTTTTCGAGAAAGGCTTGGCCTTCGGCATCCAATTTTTTACTCAGTTTGACATTCAGCCGTTCGGCGGACAGTTGGATCGGGGTGAGCGGGTTTTTGATTTCGTGTGCCAGTCGGCGTGCAACCTCGCCCCATGCCAAAGTGCGCTGAGCCGATATAATCGGCGTCACGTCGTCACACACCAGCACCCAACTGTGCGTATCATCCTGCGCCAAAAAGTGCGAGCCTTGAATCGACAGGGTCATGTCGTCATGATGCGGTGAGGCCGGATTGGGCAGCGATTGTTGGATGCGCCACGAATCTTTCCCCCCAGCGGACGGTACATGCATGCGATTCTCAATACTGGGCTGTAACGCAGCCAGTGGCGTGATATCGCGCAAAGGTAATTGCAGGTATTGCGTCAAATCCGCGTGAAACATGCGTTGAGCGGTTTGGTTGAATGATTGCAATTGTAGGTTTTGGTTGAATACCAGTACGCCGGAGGACAGATTGTCCAATACCGCTTCGGAATAGGCTTTGGCGGATTCGAGTTCGTGCTGATTGCGTGCCAAAGTCGCTTGGGTGACGCTGAGTTTTTGCGCCATATCGCCGAAGGAGTCCACCAACTGGAGCATTTCATCCGAGCCGTTCACTCGCTGCGGAACGAGGGCGTAGTGCCCTGAGGCCACTTGCCGCGTAGCCTGCGCGAGCCACAGTATGGGTTGGATCATGCGGTTCGCAATCAAAAATGCCGCAGCCAAAGCAGCGAGCAAAGTGACCAGCAGGATGATGGCGAGGGTGATGCGATAAAGTTTGCTCAGGCTGACGCGCGAGGTTTCGGTGGCTTGATAGTCACGCAAGCCGTTTTGGATGTCGCGCACGCGGCTGGAGAACTCACTCGGCATGACTTTTTGCACATACACCCATTGGGTGGCGGAGGCCGATGCGGGGCTTGGACTTAAAGCTTGCAGTGCGTGAATGTATTGATTGGGCACAACGCTGGTGTTGTTGGGATCAGCCAGCGTGTCGGCCTCATCCTCGATTTGCACCGCTTCTTTGGTGCTGCTGCGCAAGGCTTCGGGAGTGAAAATCGGGATGTGTTGCTCAATGTTATTGGCATTACTACCGGTCTGATCGATGCGCCAAGTCACATGGCCTTGGGCGTTGATACCCACAATGGTGCGCCAGCCGTTGCTGTGCAGCCATGTTTGCGCCTGCTCGGCATTGGGGCCATGGGTCAACGCGCCTGCGTTTTGACTGACCAGTCGTTCCAATTGCTCCTGCGTCAGGTCACGTGAGCGCATCAAGCGGTCACGGCCAAAATCTATGCCGGCATTGAGCGCGCTATCGAGTTTCAGACCAAACCATGAGTCAATGGTGCGCGAGACAAACAGGGTGGAAATAAAGAACAGCAACACGCTGGGCACCACCGCCAGCATGACGAATGAGAACGCAAATCGGGTCAGCAGCCGAGTGCCGAACACGTTTTTGCGCCAGCGTTGCAGCAGCCAATAGCCCAGCGCCAAGAGCAATGCCGACATGATAAAAATGACAGCAACGTTCAAATACAGCAGGGTGGTGTAGTTGTAGGCAAACGAATCGGTGCTGCGCGTGGCCAACGCCAAGGCGATCAACAGGGCAATGCCCAGTACGATGATCAAAATCAGTAAGGCTCGGAAATGTTTGGCCATGTGCTAATCTCATCCAGCCATGATTAGCGTGGGGTGAAGTTGAAGTTGTACCAGCCGGAATTCAGCCCCCAGCCTTGATTGGTCAGAGAGTTCAATTGGTAGGTGCGCGGCAGTTTGGATGTGTTGAGGTAAATGCGCACCGAGCCTTCGAGAGGCTCGCCGCTGTTGTATTGGCTGGGCCAAAGCACGCGCCATTGGCTGACGCGAGAGACATTGAGCAGGGCTTCGTTGAGGGTGTTGTAGCGGTATTGATTCGCGCCTGCACTCACCCGATACTCGCGGGTCAGGCTGTTGAACGAGACGCGCTGCTCGCGGCTGATCGACACGACGTCCTCGTTTGACCAGTACCAGCGTGGGCGGTTTAGATTGAACTCGACTTGGAATGACACCGGCGTGCCGTGGTTAATGGCGTCTTGTAATTGCTGTGGTAGGCTGAGGCGAAAATCCGCATTCAGTGCATATACGCCGTCGGATTGACGGCTCATGGTGGCGTATTGAGTGCTGATTCCGGCATGCGCCACTGGGCTCAAGAGCCAACCCAGCATGGCGATGAGCGCGAGGCTGCGCAAGTGCTGACGCACTTGAGTTCGTATCGTTATGAGCATGTTCATCCAAAACGCTGTCATATCAACGTACCATCCACATGTCTTCACCGCAGGGGTGTTGCAATTGCGGTATTTTTTAATATTACTTTATACGCCTGCTTCGGTTTTTTCCAGTACTGCGTAGAAAAATCCGTCGTGGTTGCGCATCGGTGCGGTATTGGGCAAAAGTTGTCCAATGGCCTCGGTTTGTTGGAGCGCGGTCAGCGCGTCCGGATACAGTCGTCGCGCATTCGGTGTGTGTTGCATAAACGCATCAATGATGGTCTCGCACTCTGTTGTAAAAATAGAACAGGTACAGTACACCAAACGACCACCGACGGCCAATACTTTCCACATTGTACGCAAAAGTGCGGCCTGTTGTTGTGCCAAGCCGATTAAATCGTCAGCCTGACGCAGCCAGCGAATATCTGGATGGCGACGCACGATACCACTGGCCGAACACGGTGCGTCGAGCAATACGCGCTCAAATGCCACGCCATCCCACCACTCATGCACGCGGTTGGCATCGGTGACCAATACGTGCGCGGATAAATTCAGGCGCGCCAAATTGTCATGGATGCGTTGAGCACGAATCTCGTCTTTTTCGATCGCGGTCAAGGCTATGTCGTGGTGCAATTCCAACAGATGCGCGGTTTTACCACCTGGGGCGGCGCAGGCGTCCAGAACCCGTTGGCCGGATTGCACGTCCATGAGTTGTGCGCTTAGCTGTGCGCCTGCATCTTGCACGGACACTGCGCCATCGGCGAATTCGGGTAATTGATTGACCGAGCAAGGCGTATCCAACAATAATGCCTGTGGCGACAGATCGGATAATTGGGCGCTATGGCCATTTTGCGTCAGTAACTCACGGTATTGGTCGCGGCTGTGACGCTGCTCATTCACGCGCAGGGTCATCGGCGGATGGGTGTTGTTCACCATCAAAATCTGTTGCCAATCGTTCGGATACTGCGCTTTGAGTGTGTCGATCCACCACTGCGGATGGTTGTAGCGGGCGACTTCATCGGCTTGTGCCTGTGCCATCCACGCCTCGCGCTCGCGCAGGAAGCGGCGCAAAATCGCGTTGACCATGCCTTTGGCGTGTGGTTTATTGTTGTCCACCGCGACGACGGTTTCGTTCACTAGCGTGAATTCGTTTTCTTCTTGCAACAGCAGTTGCGTGAGTGCCACACACAAGACCGCCTGTATCCATGCGGCGGGTGGATTGCTGATGTATTGTTTGAGCCAAAAGCGCGTCGTGCCCCAATGGCGCAGCGCGTCGAAGGTCAGGCGCTGCACGTTCGGTCGCGCTTGTTCATCCATGCGCACCTGTGCCAAAAGCTGTTGCAGTGAATAACCTTGTGCTACCGCGGCCAATAAGTGCGCTGCCCATGAAATTTGATAAGCAAGTCCTGTGGGCGACAGGCGATACACATGCAGTTTGTCGATGTCTATGCGCTCGGGTGCGGTTTCTACTTGGATGTCGGGTGGATTGATGCGGTGGGTCGGTTGGCGACGTGGCGTTTCGGTACGGGGGTTGCTACGAGTGCTCGGGCGGTTGCTCGGGCGGGTGTCGCTTCGGCGGCTGGGTTGAGCCGCATCCGGTTTGCGTGCGTCCGCTTTGCGGGGTGCAGTAGATGTAGTGGAGGTTTTTGAATGTTGTTTTGAGCCAAAACCTGTGCTGGCCTTAGCACCGAATTTGGCGCGAGGATGGGGTTTTTTACCTGTTGTTTTAGGCGTTGCTGCTTTTGCAGCGGGGGTGGCTTTTAAGCTCAGTGTCGGGCGTTTGGTCTCTGTCATGGATGGCCTAGTCGGTTGGCAAGGTGTTGGAAACCACCATTATATCGGATAAGTGCGGCGGATAAGCGCATGTCTTCGCGCCGATGCGGCGGGCTTTCGGCTAAAATGCGCACATGAATAGCAAAAATCCCCCTACTTTTTTCTGGCACGACTATGAGACTTTCGGTCTGTCGCCTGCCAAAGATCGCCCCGCGCAGTTCGCGGGCGTGCGTACCGATTTGGATTTGAACGAAATTGGCGCGCCGCTGATGCAGTATTGTCAATTGCCAACGGATTATCTACCGTCGCCTGAATCCGTCTTGATTACCGGTATCACGCCGCAGTTGTGCCATGAGCGCGGCGTGGCCGAGCCGCAGTTTGCGCAGGCGATTTTGCGCGAGCTGTCCATGCCTGAGACCATCGGCGTGGGCTATAACACGATTCGTTTTGACGATGAGGTGACGCGATTCATGCTATGGCGCAACTTCTTTCCACCGTACAAACGTGAGTTTGAGAACGGTTGCAGCCGTTGGGATTTGATTGACGTGGTGCGCTGCGCGTATGCCTTGCGCCCCGATGGGATTGTTTGGCCGACCGATGCGCAAACGGGTAAAGTGAGCATGCGTTTGGAGCATTTGACTGCGGCCAATGGCCTCGCGCATGAGGCCGCGCACGATGCGCTATCGGACGTGCGTGCGACGATTGCGTTTGCGCGATTGCTGAAAAAAACGCAGCCGCGATTGTTTGAATTTGCCTTGAAAATGCGTCAGAAAAAAGCGGTGCAGCAGGAAATCGGCTGGCCATTTGATACGAAAAAACCACCAAAGCCATTTTTACACATTTCGGGCATGTTTGGCGCAGAGCGGCGCTACCTCGCGGTGGTGTATCCGCTCGCACCGCACCCGACCAATAAGAATGAGTTGATTATTTGGGATTTGGCGGCGGATCCGGCGCAGTTGGTTGGCTTGACCGTGGCGCAGATTCGTGAGCGTATGTTTACCGCGGCGGCCGAGTTGAGCGAGCGCGGCATGACGCGTTTGCCGATCAAAACCATTCATATTAATAAATCGCCCATCGTGATTGCGCAGTTAAAAACGCTCAATGACGCGCAATCCGCCGCGTGTGGCGTGGACTGGGATGTGGTGGAGCAGCATGAATCAAGCGCGGTGACACATTTCGCCGCACTGCAAAAAATCGACTGGGCGGCGGTGTTTGAGCGTGAATACGACGACAGCGGGCGCAGTGCCGATGAAATGCTCTATGGTGGTAGCTTTGTGCCCGATAGCGATTATCGCGCGGCGGAGCTGGCGCTGGATGCGCAGCGTCAGCCCAATGGCAAACAGCCGAATTTCAAGGATGAACGTTTGCAAGAACTGTGGTGGTTGTACCGTGCGCGGCATTTTCCGCAGACTTTGAGCGCGAGTGAGCGCGAACGTTGGCACGACTGGCGCGCACAGCGTTTGCTCGGTGATGGGCAGATGGATGTGTGGCTGGCGCAGTTGAACGAATTGGGGCAGCAATACAGCGAACAGCCGGAGAAAATCGCGCTGCTGCAAGCAGTCTATGAGTATGGACAGGGTTTGGCTGATGCGCTGAACGATGACGAATAATAAGGGGGATTCAGATGGCAACGTTTGAGCAGGTGGTATTGGACGCCGAACGACAGTTGGTGCAAGCGGATTTGTTTTTCGGTCACGGCATGGGCAATGCTTATGACGAGGCGGTATATGCGGCGCAGTTTTGTGCGAGTTTGCCGATAGAGGCCGAGCCAGACTGGCGCGCCGAGTATCCGCTGGATGCGCAAACGCGTCTGAGCCATTTGATTGACACGCGCTGTCAGAGCAAAGTGCCGCTGGCGTATCTGACGCATGAGGCATACTTGTATGGCTATCAATTCTACGTCGATGAGCGCGTGATTGTGCCGCGTAGCTTCATCGCCGAAGTGATTTTGGACGAGTTTGTGCCGTGGGTCGATCCCGATGAGGTGACCGATATTTTGGAGCTGTGCACCGGTTCCGGTTGTCTGGCGATTATGGCGGCGGATGTATTCGCCGAGGCGCAGGTCGATGCGGTGGATATTTCCCCCGATGCGCTGGCGGTGGCGCAGCACAATGTCGCGCAGTATGGTTTGAACGAACGGGTGCAGTTGATCGAATCGGATTTGTATCAAGCCATCCCCGAAGGGAAGCGGTACGACATCATTTTCTCCAATCCGCCGTATGTCAACAGCCAGAGCATGGCGGCGCTGCCGGATGAATACCGCGCCGAGCCGGAGATTGCCTTGGCCGGCGGTGAGGATGGCATGGATTTGGTGCGCACGATTGTGGCACAGGCGAAAAATCACCTCAAACCGAACGGTATTTTGGTGGTGGAAATCGGTAACGAGTACGACTACGCCATGCGCGCGTTCGCCCATCTGGCGCTGACGTGGCTGGATGTGAGCGGTTCTGAGGATGGGGTGTTTTTGTTGACGTATCAAGATTTACACAAAGCAGGGTAATGTTATTTGTGCCTTGTTGTGCCGACGCTCAAGCAAATGGATCTATTGAGAATAAAAAATTTTTAGCATAATTGAGCCACTTAAAAACAACAATGGAGCAGTTATGAGCATAGGACATTACATCAACGGGCAAAGCGTCTGCCCACCCAACAACCGCATGCAGGATGTGTTCAACCCCGCGACCGGCGAAGTGTCCGCACAGGTCGCCTTGGCGGATGTGTCCGATGTGAATGCGGCGGTGGCGGCGGCAAAAGCCGCATTCCCCAGCTGGTCACAGCAATCGGTGCTCAAACGCGCGCGCGTGATGTTTAAATTCTACGAATTGCTCAATCAAAATGC